>JANOSQ010000831.1:0-1790 GCA_031415915.1 Fimbriiglobus sp.
CACCGACCCGCTCGATCCGGGCGGCAAGCTCACGTCCCTGCCCCGCCGACCGCAACACATCCTCGCCCTCTCGGGTGGAGGGATGTTCGGAGCCTACACCGCCGGGGTGCTCGGCGGTTGGACGCGGAGCGACAAACGCCCTGAGTTCGATGTCGTTACCGGCATCAGCACCGGTGCCCTCATCGCCCCGCTCGCGTTCCTCGGGCCGCAATACGACCGCCTGATGGAACGCTTCTACACCCGCATCACGCGGAAAGATATTTTCACCTATCAATCGTGGATCACGGTGCCCTTTCGCGATGCGGTCGCGTCCACCGCCCCGCTGCGGGACATCGTCGACACGAGCATGACGCTCGAAATCATCGACGAGATCGGCAAGGCCCACCGCGCGGGTCGGCGCTTGTACGTCGGCACGACGAACCTCGACACCCGGCGATTCGTGACTTGGGATCTCGGCGCCATCGCCAACGTCTCCGCGCCGACCGAACCCGAGCGTTTGATGAAATTGAAGGAAGCCAAGAAGCTGATCATCAACGTGCTCGTCGCGTCCTGCTCGATGCCCGTGGTCTTTTCCCCGGTGCGCATCGAGGTCGAAATCAACGGGAAGAAGTACACGGAACTCCACATCGACGGCGCGGTGACGGCCCCGGTGTTCGTCCCACCGATGGTGTTCGACGCGGCCGCGCCCGATCCGCGCCGCCCGGCCAAGCTCCAGCCGCCCGCCAACTTTTATTTGATTCAAGCATCGAAATCGTACGTCGAGCCGGCACCGGTGGAGCCGCGGGTGCTCACTGTGCTCGGCGTGTCCACGTCCACGCTCTTCACGTCGCAAACGCGCCGGGAAGCGTCGAACCTCTTCCACATGTGCCGGCTGTCGGGCGTGACCTTCAACATGACCGCGATCCCAGCCGATTTCCCCACGCCCAAGGGCGGCTTGGAATTCGACCGCGTCGAAATGAATAAACTGTTCGAGAAGGGTTTCGAGTCCGGCGCGGCCGGCCCGAAATGGTGGGGCGCCCCGCCCGAACGCGGGCCCGGCGAATCGGACACCATCCGTGGCGGGAACAAATTTACCATCGAGAAACCCGTCGAATTCCCCGAGGAATAGCACCATGCGACGCAACCCGGTGAAGGCGAAATTGCGGGCCGGCCTCCCAGCCGTGGGAACGTGGATGTCACTGGGCAGCGTTACCGCAGCGCGGTTCTTAGCCCGCAGCGGCTTCGACTGGCTCACCGTCGATATCGAGCACAGCCTCGTCAACGTCGAAACCGCGACCCACATGCTCGGCTCCATCGCCGATGCCGGCTGCGTCGCCCTGGCGCGCGTCCCAAGCAACCGGCACGACCACATCAAGCGCGTCCTCGACAACGGCGGGCACGGGGTCGTGGTGCCGATGGTCAACACCCCGCAAGAAGCGGCCGACGCGGTGGCCGCGTGCTTGTATCCGCCCGTCGGCAATCGCAGCGTCGGCGGCAGCGTCCACGCGCTGAACTGGAATGCGACCGCCGCAGAGTATTATTCGCAGGTGAACGACGAGGTGCTGATCGTGCTGCAATGCGAGCACATCGACGCCGTGCGCAACTTCGATGCGGTCTTCGGCCGGTCGAACGTCGATGCCGTGTTCGTCGGCCCGAACGACTTGATGGCGAGTATGCGCGACTCGGCGGGCAAGCCGCCCGCGGCCGACGCGTTCGAAGCGACCTTGCAAGAGATCCTCGCCGGGTGCAAGCGGTTGGGCATCGCCCCCGGCATCCACTCGTTCAGCGTCGAAGATACCCAGATGCGGATC
>JANOSQ010000832.1:0-12904 GCA_031415915.1 Fimbriiglobus sp.
CCTGTGTATAGCAGAGTCGTTCCGGCTTCGACACAAACTGTGCTGCCCGTGGTCACGCTTCCGATCAGGCCCGTCGTCACCCCTTGCAGGTGCAAGATGCCCGTGTTGGCCGTACCGTTGAAGGTGCCCCCGGTGAGGTTCAACGTCTGCGTGACGTAGAAATCGTAGCCGCTGTAGCTCGAGCCGAGTTGGTTGATCTGTCCGCTCGTTTGCACCAGCGTCCCGGCGCTCATGCCGTCTTGCACCGACACGGTGCCGCTGTACGACGTGATGGTCAGGCTGTTCAGCGCCAAGGCCGTCGCGAATGTGGTATCGAAGGCCACGCGGGTCGGGGGGTAGTAGCCGTATTCGGGAGTTGGCCCGTAAACGGGCGCCGGGCGGAAGTAGACATCGTCACCGTGGGTCGGGGGTCGGTGGACGACCGGGCCACCCGGGGGGTTGTCGAACGCTTCCCAGTTGAGGCCGTTGTTGAATTCGCCCGAGACGAACCCGAGCCAGTTCACCGTCGAGGGGTTGATCCGGTCGGGCAGCATTTCACACCCCAGCGTAGTTCGCCGCGGTCGCGCGGAAGCTGGGGGGGGGCGCAGGATGGGTCGCGCCGGCGGAACAGGGACTTGAACATGCGGACTCCCGAAGTGAAGGAAGGGAACGCAGCGGACGGCGAGGTTGAGACGCCGATCAGAACGAGCATTTCACACCGAGTCGCGATCGCTGTCAAGTGGAAAATGACGACGGGTGTGTGCCCCATCCCGGAATGGATCATCGTCCTCCACCATCAACTGCGCATCCGCCGTCAGGAACGCCCGCCCCGTGATCGTCGGGAGAACCGCACCCTCTTCGCCGGGTTCATAGTTCGCTTCGAAGACGCTCCCCAGAATGCTCTCCTGCCGCCAGAGTTCGCCCGGCTGCAACTTGCCATCCGCGGCGAGGCACGCCAGCTTCGCGCTCGTACCGGTGCCGCAGGGGCTGCGGTCGTAGGCGAGGCCGGGGCAGAGGACGAAATTGCGGCTGTTGTTGGCCGGGTCGCCCGGCGGGCCGAATAGTTCGATGTGGTCGATTTCCGGGCGTTGCAAACTCGCTCGGATGCGCTCGGTCACGTCCGTCAAACGCTTCGCATTCCGCACGTGCAACTCTTCGCCGTGCTCGCCCACCAAGAAGAACCAGTTCCCGCCCCAGGCGATGTCGCCGGTCACGCGGCCGATCCCCGGCACTTCGACGACGACATCCTTCTCCGTCCGGTAGCTCGGCACATTGCGGACGCTCGCCCGGCCGTCGGGGTGCAGTGTCATGGCGATGTCACCGACGGGCGTTTCGACGCGGTGCACCCCCGGCCCGATCCGGCCGAGGTACTGCAGCGTCGTCGCCAGACCGATGGTGCCGTGCCCGCACATGCCGAGCACACCGACGTTGTTGAAGAAGATGACCCCGCACGCCGCGGTGGGATCGACCGGCGGCACCAGCAGTGCCCCGACGAGGATATCCGACCCGCGCGGCTCGTTGACGACGCGCGACCGGAAGGAGTCGAATCGCTCGGCGAAGACGCGGGCGCGCTCGGCGACGGAGCCGGAGCCGAGGTCCGGCCCCGCGGAGACGACGACGCGCGTCGGTTCCCCGCCGGTGTGACTATCGATGACGCGGATGGTGAGCATGGGATCGTTTTATGGAACGACCTGCAACAGCGTCATCGGCTGCGGAGGCCGGTGGTGACGACGGGGTACGAAGCTCACCCCGCTTTCATCTTTGCGGGTCGAGAGACGGGCCGACGGTGGAATGCCAACCGTCCGACTCGGAATGAAGCATCTCACCCGGCGGCGCGGAAGAAACGCAATTGGGGGTGGAACCCTTCCTCGGGCATCGCGTCGAGGCGCAGAGGGTAATCTTCTTCGGTGACCGGTACCGGCTCCACGGGCGCCGCTTCGGACAGCGGGATTGCCCAGCGATCCAGTTCCGGTTCATCGGTCGATTCGGGCGTCATGGCCGCGTCCTTGCGGTTGGAGGTAGGATCGATCCGTTCACCATCGCATGAGGGCGGTGCCCCACGCCAGCCCGGCTCCGAATCCGCTGAGCAGCGCGAGTTGCCCTTCCTTCAATCGGTTTTCCGCCAGCGCCTCGTCCAGTGCAATCGGGATCGACCCGGCCGAGGTGTTGCCGTACTTCTCCAAATTGTTGAAGACCTTGGCCCGCGGGATGTGCAGCGAATCGATGGCCGCGTTGATAATGCGAATGTTCGCTTGGTGGGCGATGTACAGTTCCACGTCGTGAACCGAGTGATTCGCGGCCGTCATCACATCTTGGATCGTGTCCGTCAAAATGTTCACGGCCCATTTGAAGACCGCGTAGCCGTCCATCGTCATGAAGTGCTTCTTTTCGGCGAGCAGCTCCGCCGTCACGGGCAATCGGCTGCCGCAGGTGTCGCGCTTGAGCATCGGCCCGCCGGAGCCGTCCGAACCGAGGCTGTAGGCCAGAATTCCTTGGTCGGCCCGTCCCGGTTCGATGATCACCGCCCCGGCCCCATCGCCGAAGAGCGGATAGGTCTTGATGTCGTCCGGGTTCAAAATCCGGCTGTTGGTATCGCCGCCGATCACCAAGGCCCGGTCGCTCAGGCCCGCCTTCACATAGGCCGCGGCCGTGATGAGCGCGTACATGAATCCGGCGCAAGCCGCTTCGACCTCGATGGCCGGGCCGACGATGCCGAGGCGATCTTGGATCAAGCAGGCCGTGGATGGGAAGGACATATCGGGCGTGAAGGTACCGAGGACGACCAAGTCGATGTCTTTGGCGGTGTAGCCCGATTTTGCGAAGCAATCGTTCGCCGCTTCGACGCAGAGGTCGGAGGTCGCTTGGAACGGGAGGGCGTGTCGCCGCTCGCGGATGCCGGTGCGTTTGACGATCCAGTCGGAATCGAAACCGAGGCGGGCGTGGAGGTGTTCGTTGGTGACGACCGCGTCCGGTATGTACTTCCCGGTCCCGACGATTCGGAATCCCATCAAGGGTCGGCATCGCGGTCGCGGCGACTGGCGTTCGCTCGTCATCGAGGCGTCATCCCTGGCGGGCCATCGAACCGGGTGGAAAGGCACCAGCAACGGTAGCTCGCATTAGTAGCTCGCATTATAGGAGGTACGCCCCGCGTCACGTCCCGCCGAGGTAGAGTTTGCGCTCGCGGATGTATTCCTCGATGCTGCGCGGCACCAAAAACCGGACGGTTTGACCCGCCCGAACGCGGGCGCGAATGTCCCGACTCGCGATTGCGATGGCCGGGCATTCGACCAGCTCGAGCCTCACCTGAGCGACAGGGAGGTTCAACTGCCCCGCGAGTTGCACGGCCGTCACCGGCGTCGATCCCGGCCGCGGTACCGCGATCAAGCGGGCCAGTTCGAGCACCTTCTGCGGCGCATGCCAAGTCGGGAACTCTCGCAGGCTGTCGCCGCCGATGACCAACGAAAACTCGTGTTCCGGGTGCCGCGAGTGCAACTCGGCCAGCGTTTCGGATGTGAAGCTCGGCGGCGGCAATTCCTTCTCGATGCGTTCGACGCGGAACGCCGGCTGGCCCGTCGTGGCGAGGGCGACCATTTCGCAGCGCTGCTCGAAGCGGGTGATCGCCCGCTCCGCTTTGTGCGGGGGAACGTAGCTCGGCAGGAACCAAACTTCCTCCAACCCCGCTTCCTCGCGGCAGCGCTCCGCGAGGATCAGGTGCCCGAGGTGGATGGGGTCGAAGGTGCCGCCGAACAAACCGATGCGCATTGGGATCTCGGTGGAGTGCGATTCTCCAAAGCTATGCGTGTGTGATGGGGGCAGCAAGCGGAGACTGGCGCAGGCTTCGTAGATCGGGCCGAGTCTGTCCAGCGCGATACCCCCCACCCCCCTCTGGACAGACTCAAAATTTTCTGGACAGACCGAACTTTTCTGGACAGACCAGTGCTGGCAAGGACTTAGGACGGCCCGAAACGTGAGGGGTCGGCTGGACAGACAGGTTGGCGGCGCGAACAGACCATGACAACGCGAAAAAGACTGCTCTATGTCATAACACCGATCATCTTGGTGATCGCATATTGTTCAATCTCGCCTTACTGGCCGATGCTGACTCGGGATCCAATCCCGGCGCCCGTGTTCGAGTTGCCGACGACACTGGAAGGTATTGAGCGAGATCAGCCGGATAGATTCGCGGGTCATCCGGAAGCGGCGATTCTGGAAAAGTACGGCCCATCGTCTTTTCGCTTTGAAGGTGTCCACGGCAATCCGAACTACGAATATCGACTCCGATATCGGGATGCGGTGACCATCGCCTACGAACTCCCCGGCGGGATTTTGTACCTGACGATCTGCTGGCAGAAGGGGCAACGGATCTAGTGTCCGCGGGGGGTCGCGGAAGGTGCGTATCCATGCGGGGTAGTAAACTGTCACAATGCCGCTTTCTTCCGATGCCACACAACTTCCCGTCCGTCAATACGTCGCCGGTGCGGCAACCGAGCAATCCGTCGCCCTCGCCCCGGAGGAGCCGTTGGCCATCGACGTGCGCTTCGGCTTGCTCGCGGATCGCCACCGCCGGCGGATCGCCACCACCCTGCGGACCCCCGGTGCGGATGATTCGCTCGCCGTCGGCTGGCTCGTCGGCGAAGGGATCGTGCGCGACCGACGGGATGTCGTGGACGTTCAAACGCAGTCGCCGCGGGATCGATCCGTGCGCGTCTGCGTCGATCTCCACCCCGATTGCGAGTTCGACCCCGCCTTGCACCGGCGCCTCACCACCATGACCTCGGCCTGCGGATTGTGCGGGAAGGAACTGCTCGACGCGCTCGAATTCGATTCGCAACTCGCGCCGGACTCACCGCGTGTGAAGCCCGAAGTCCTGATTGAACTCCCGGCGAAGGCGCTGGCGAAGCAAGCCCTCTTCCATGAGACGGGCGGGGTCCACGCGGCGGCTCTATTCGACAAATCGGGTCAACTGCTGGCCCTCGCCGAAGATGTCGGCCGGCACAATGCCGTCGATAAAGTCATCGGCCGCAGCTGGCTCGACGGGTCGTGGACGCCCGCGGAGTGTATCTTGTTCGTGAGCGGCCGCGCGGGATACGAGTTGGTGCAAAAGGCCGCGCGGGCCGGGGTGCCGATCCTGCTCGCGGTCGGCGCCCCGACGAGTTTGTCCGTCGAACTCGCGGAGCGCGTCGGGCTGTCGCTGATCGGCTTCGCGCGGGACAATCGTTTCACCGTGTACACCGGCCGCGAACGGATCGGGTCATGACCATGTCGAACTCTCCCATCGCTGAAGCCCTCGGACCGGATGCGCTATCGAAGCTGAGCGTCGGTTCTCCCAAGACCGCGGCCACCGGGTTTCCAGCCGTGGTTTCGTCGCTCGCCCACGCTTGGAGTGTTGCGGGGGTCGGCCGTGGAACCCGCGCGCTGCTGACGCTCAATCAGTACGGCGGCGTCGATTGCACGAGCTGCGCCTGGCCCGACCCCGACGACCATCGCGAGACGGCCGAGTTCTGCGAGAACGGCGCCAAGGCCATCGCATGGGAAGCCGACAGCCGACGAATCGGCGCCGCGTTCTTTGCGAAGTATTCCATCGATGAACTCGGGCAGCAGACGGACTACTGGCACGGCCAGCAGGGGCGACTCACGGAACCGATGGTATTGAAACCGGGTTCGCGGCACTACGAACCGATCTCGTGGGATGACGCATACGCACTGATCGCGAAAGAGTTGAACGCCCTCGCTTCGCCGGACGAAGCGGCCTTCTACACTTCGGGCCGCACGAGCAACGAGGCCGCGTTCCTCTACCAGCTCTTCGTCCGCCAGTTCGGCACGAACAACTTCCCCGATTGCAGCAACATGTGCCACGAGTCGAGCAGCGTGGCCCTGCCGGAGGTCATCGGCATCGGCAAAGGGACCGTCACGCTCGACGACTTCAAAAAGACCGAGTTGATCCTGATCCTCGGGCAGAATCCGGGGACGAACCACCCGCGTATGCTGACGGCGTTGCAGAACGCCAAACGGGCGGGGGCGGCGATCGTCGCCATCAACCCGCTGCGAGAAGCCGGATTGCTGGCGTTCAACAACCCGCAGGAGATCCGCGGGCTGCTCGGGTTCGCCACCCCGCTGGCCGACCAATACTTGCAAGTCCGCATCGGGGGCGATCAGGCTCTTTTGCAAGGGGTGTTGAAGTATCTGCTCGCGCGGGATGCCGTGGATCGGAAGTTCGTGGATGATCAGACCGACGGCTTCGACGCGATGGCCGCGGGAATCGGCGCGGTGACTTGGGAGCAAATCGAATCTGTCTCCGGCATTCCCCGGGCGGAGATCGAAGTTCTCGCGGAGCGCATTGCCAAGGCCGAAAGGATCATCGCGTGCTGGGCGATGGGGCTGACGCAGCACAAGCACGCCGTGGCGACGATCCAAGACCTTGTCAACGTCCTGCTCGTTCGCGGAAGCATTGGCAAACCGGGGGCGGGGGTTTGCCCCGTGCGCGGCCACAGCAACGTCCAAGGCGACCGGACCATGGGGATCAACGAGAACGCCGCCGAATGGTTCCTCGCATCGCTCGAGAAAGAGTTTAAGTTTGCCGTGCCGCGCGGACACGGGTTGAACGTCGTCGATAGCATCCGGGCCATGCGAGACGGTGCGGTGAAGGTTTTCTTCGCCATGGGCGGGAACTTCCTGAGCGCGACCCCGGACACGAACGCCACCGCCGCGGCGCTTCAGAAGACCCGGCTGACGGTGCAAGTGTCGATCAAGTTGAATCGCGCCCACTTGGTGACCGGGGCCACGGCGCTGATCCTCCCGTGCCTCGGTCGGACGGAACGGGATTGCCAATCGTCCGGCGAGCAATTCGTGACGACCGAGAATTCCATGGGGGTCGTCCAGCGTTCGCAGGGGAAACTCGAACCGGCGTCGCGGCAGTTGCTCAGCGAAGTCGCCATCGTCGCCCGCTTGGCGAAAGCGACGCTCGGCGCCAAATCGAACGTGGCGTGGGACGAGTTGACCGCGAACTACGATTCCATCCGCGCGTCCATCGAACGGGTGATCCCCGGCTTCGACAACTACAACGAACGCGTCCGCAAGGCGGGCGGGTTCTACTTGCCGAATAAGCCGCGCGACGGCGTGTACCCCACGACCACCGGTAAGGCCCGCTTCCGCGCCAATCCCCTCGGAACGCTCGACCTTCTACCGGGTGAACTGGCGATGATGACGATCCGCACGCACGACCAATTCAACACGACGGTCTACGGGATGCACGACCGCTACCGCGGCATCCGCAACGAGCGGCGCGTGATCCTGATGAACGCCGAGGACATCCGCGAGCGCGGGTTGAAGGCGGGAGACGTGGTCGATCTCACCGGCCACTTCGCCGGCGAAACCCGACACGCCCCGCGGTTCGTCGTGGTGGAATACGACGTGCCGAGTAGATGCTGCGCCACCTACTTCCCCGAGACGAACGTGCTCGTGCCGCTCGATAGCACCGCCGACCGCAGCCACACGCCGACGAGTAAATACGTCCGCATCACGGTGGCGCGAACGCAGAAGACCTGAGACAACGAGCGTTTGGCGCGCTAAACTGCCCGTCGAGAGGTTTTGTTAGCCCGACGCGCCAGCGAGGGAGTCGAGACCCTCGCTGGCGCGTCGGGCTAACAAACACGGTTCCAACCTTCCCTACCTGGAGCATCGGAATGAGCATCGTCCGCATCGGTATGTCCGAAAGCAAAACCTACGGTGATGGCTACGAAGCGATCTTCGGCGGCAAGAAGAAGAAACCGGCCGAAGCCAAGAAGCCGGCGCCCGCGGCGAAGAAGAAAGCCCCCGCGAAGAAGGGGAAGAAAGCCTAGCCATGGGTCGCCTAGAACTGGCCCCGGCCGCGCCGGCCGAATGGCCGATGGCGTGCCGCTTGGCGCTGGGGGAGCGTCGATCCGATGCGATGAACACCGGTGCGGCGCGGCTGCGCGAACTCGTGCAGTCGGGCAGATTCGAGCCGGCCGGGTTGCTCCTCGCCAAGCAAGGCGGAACCCCTGTCGGAGCCATCGCCGCGCAATTGCTCCCCGGCGACTCCGGGGTGCTACTTCCGCCGTTCGGTTTGGATGAGGACATCCGAACTGCTCTGGTGGAAGCCGCCCGCGAGTATTTCCGCAGCGCCGGCACCGTGGTCGCGCACTGCTTGCTTCTCGCCGGCGAAACCGAGCAAGCCGCCCCGTTGATCGCGGGCGGCTTCCGGTACATCACGCAGATCCAGCACATGCTCCGACGGGATTCCCTGCTACCGGAGGTCGGTCTCACGGTGGCCTTTGAACCCTACACCGAAACGATCGAACCCGTGTTCGCCGAGATCTTGCTCCGGACCTACATCGACACGCTCGATCTCCCGGAGACGACCATCGACCGGCCCGCGTCGCAGCAACTGGCCGGGTATCGCGATGGCCAGCCCGACCCGCCGCGATGGTGGCTCGTCCGCGATGCGAGTCGGTGGCCCATCGGTGTCGTGATGCTCTCGGAACTCGGCGCGCAAGAGGCTTGGGAAATCGCTTATGCGGGCCTCATTCCGGAGGCTCGCGGGCTCGGGCTGGGCCGCGCCTTGGTCCGGCACTGCATCGCCGAGGCGGCCCGCGCAGGAATTTCGGATTTGGGCCTGAGCGTCGACTCCCGGAATTTCAAAGCGATCCGCGTGTACCGCGACCTTCTTTTCCGAATCTACGAATTGCAAGACTTGTACTTGCTCCGGCCGGACGCTAAAAACTGAATCTCCCACCAGTTCTCTGCGCGCTTCTTTGCCTCCGGGTCGCAGCCGCTGAATCCGACGGGCCGATTCCTCCGAAGATCCGGGGAATGACGGCCGCGAAGGGTTGTAGCGGTTACGCATCTCGGAAACCCCCAGGACGGGGGTAACTGAGATGGCAGCCGGTAGGCGCGAAGCCAAATCCGCGCATAAATGAAGGTTCCCAACTGCGGGCACCTTCACGAAGCATTCACCCGCTCCCGCGACAACCGTCGCGGGCGGAGAAACCGTAACGTGAAGCCTGTCCCGGGCCGAGTCGATCTGGAACGCACCGTGGCCCAACCGACGGATCCCTTGGCCCTCCGCATGGAAGCGGCGCTGATCGAAAGAATCAGCGGCCCGCGATTCCAGATGTGGTTCCACGACCACGCCAAGTTCGTATCCGCCGGCCGCGAACTCCTCGTCGTCGTCGCCAGCCACCAATTCCAAGAATGGCTCGAACAAACCTTCGGCGACGCGGTGCGCGCCGCCGCGGCCGACGTGCACGGCCGCGCGACGCCCGTTCGATTCGTCGTGGACGCGGCCCTCTTCCCGAGCCAAACCGAGCCGGAGCTTAAACCCGAAAAAGCCTCCAAGGGGAAAAGCAAAGCACACATCTTCGGTGACGACCCGTCCCCCCCACCGTCGTCGCGAGGCAAGAACGCCAAACCCGCGAAGGCCGACGCCAAAGGGCGCCGCTGGAAGAATCTGAACGACTTCGTCACCGGCCCGGGCAACCGCGTCGCGCACGCCTCGGCCGTCAGCGCCGTCGAGGAACCGGGGCAAGGCGCCAATCCGCTCGTGATCCACGGGCCGGTCGGCACCGGTAAGACGCACCTCCTCGAAGGCATTTACGCGGGCATGCGCAAAGCGTTCCCCGATTCGCGGCCCTGCTACATCACCGCGGAGGAATTCACGACTCGTTTCGTGCAAGCGAGCCGCTTCGAAAAGCACGGCGCGTTCCGCAAGCAATTCCGCGAGTGCTTCGCGCTGCTGCTCGACGACCTGCATTTCCTCGCGACCAAACCGGGGACCCAGCGCGAGTTTATCCACACGCTCGACGCCCTCCTCGCGGAGGGGGTGCAAGTGGTGGTGACAACCGATTGTCACCCGCGCCTCGCGGAGGAGCTGATGCCCGAACTCGTGGATCGCCTTCTCGGCGGCGCGACGTGGTCGCTCCAACCGCCGGACGACGGCACGCGCCTCGAAATCCTCCGGAAGAAATCGACCGGCGGGCACCCCGTCATCCCCGACGCGGTACTCAAGTACCTCGCGAAGAACCTGCCCGGCAACGTGCGCGAACTCGAAGGCGCCATCAACAGCGTCCGGCACGTCGCCAAGGTGACGGATCGACCGATCGACCAGACCCTCGTGCGCGAAGCCCTCGGCGACCTCCTCCGGCACACCGTCCGCGCGATCACCGTGCCGGACGTCGATCACGCGGTCTGCGCGGTTCTGCGGCTGGCGTCCGGCTCGTTGCAATCGAAGGCGCGCTCGTGGGCCGTCAGCCACCCGCGCATGCTCGCCATTTTCCTGTGCCGCAAACACACCGCTGCGACCTACGGCCAGATCGCCAAGCACTTCGGGGCGAAGACCCACAGCACCGCGGTGGCCGCCGAGAAGAAAGTCCGGGCGTGGCTGGCCAAGGACGAAAAGCTCACCGTTGGGGAGCGGGTCTGGCTCGCCCGCGATCTGCTGGCGAGATTGGAAAGGGAATTGCAGCGGTGACGGGCCGTTCCTAATGACGAGGGGATTTTCCGTATGCTCATCCGCATTTCGGGCCGCGCGACGGTCACCCTCGACGGCGGAAAACCGTTGACCGCAGTGGCAAAAGTTAAAAAGCTAAACGGGGCCAACTCCGACGAGTTCTGCGCGGATTATCTCGATGACGATCTCGCCGATCTGGGCATCACCGGCGGCGCCGTCGCGCTCGCTCTCGATTCCGCCGCGGGGGAATGGCGCGTCGTAACCGAATACTCGGTCCCCGGAAAATTGAAGCCGGCCCAGCTGAAGCGTTTGGCGGCCGCCACCGCAGCCCAGTGGAGCGACGGCATCGGCGAAGCCTGCTTCGACGAACTGGCCGAGCGTTTGAAGGTGTCCATCGACCTCGCCCCGGATGGAGCTACCGATCTGCGGGTGGAGTCAATCGACGACGGCCGGAAGCCGAGCCAGTCGAAGACGGCCTTGGCGAAAGCCGCGCGCGACGGGGATTTGCCGACCGTTCGAAAGTTGTTGGACGCCGGGGCCGATCCCGAAACTCGCTTGCAGGGCTTCACCGCATTGAACTTCGCCGTACTCCACGGGAACGTCGATGCGGCCCTGGAATTGATCGCCCGCGGTGCGGATATCGGTGCCGAAAACCCGGCCGGCAACGACCCGCTGATGGGGACCGCCTTGACCAATTCCCTCGGCGACGCGGACGCCGCCCGGATCGCCCGCGCCTTGTTGGAGTGCGGCGCGGACGCGCACCGGCCGCGCAGCAGATCGGGGTATACACCGCTATATATGGCCAAAAATCGGAAGAAGACCGCTTTGGCGAAAGTGCTGCGCGAGTACGGCGCGACCAAGTGAATGCGATTGCCCGCGCCGAGTGCAGTCGTGTCGTCTACACTATCTACCACCAGTCTCGGTCGATCTCCGGCGGTTCGCTCCATGGCTTTGTCATCTTCGCCACAACCTGCGGTGTCGCCCCGCACCCGCAAGCTGCGGGCGGCCGCGCCGAACCCCGATCCCGATACCACCGACTACCAACTCTCCTCGTCCGTCGGCAACCCGAGGCAGACAACCGTCGAAGTTCCCCCGGCTGTGCAATTGCAAACCCCCGTTCGCAAGCAGTACCTCGACGCCGCCACCGCGCAATTGTTCCACCACCGGCTGCGGCTCTGCTGCATCATCGCCGTGGTTCCCATGGCTTTCTTCTTCCTCTGCGGCATCACCAACTTCATCGAGTTGTTCGGTCAAGGGACCATCGGTCGCAGCGGCGTTATCCTCGCCGGCGTCGTCCTGACGGCGCTCGCGACCACCGCGGGGGTGATGTTCCGGTTCGGTCCTTTCCCCGAAAGCTGGCTCCGCGTGCTCGAAGTGGCCATCTTCGGCCAGCTCTCGCTCTTCTTCGCGTACTGGCAGTTCGCCATCCTGACCGCCAGCCCCGAAGCGGGCTACAACGGAACCCGCCACGAACAAGCCTTCGTACTCGCCGCCTCGATCATGAGCCACTTCAATTGGCTGCTCCTGATCGTGTTCCACGCGGTCTTGGTCCCCAATTCGATCTCGCGCGGGGTCGGGATCACCGCGGTGATGTGCATCGCGGCCCTCGCCATCGACAGCATGGCCGCGGGGATTCACGCCCCGATCACCCACAACGCCGGCGTGCTGTTTTCCATCGGCGGCACCGTGCTCGCCGCCGGCGCCGGCTTGGCGATCTTCGGCACGGCGAAGACGGCCGCCTTGCAACGCGAGGTCGAATCGGCCCGCGCCGCCGTGCGGCAGATGGGCCAGTACCGCCTCCGCCGCAAGCTCGGCTCCGGCGGCATGGGGGAAGTTTACCTCGCCGAGCACCGGTTGCTCAAACGGCCCTGCGCCCTCAAACGAATCCATGCGAAGTATTTGAACAACCCCGAACAGCTCAAGCGGTTCGAACGCGAAGTGCAAGCGACCGCGCAACTGCGGCACCCGAACACCGTCGAGATCTACGATTACGGCGTCGCGGAAGACGGCACCTTCTACTACGTCATGGAATACTTGCCGGGGCTGAGCCTCGAAGACTTGGTCGGCCGGCACGGGCCGCAACCGGTCGAACGGGTGATCCACCTCCTGCGCCAAGTCTGCGGGGCACTCCGCGAAGCCCACAAATACGGGCTGGTTCACCGCGATATCAAACCGAGCAATATTCTCGTCTTCGCCGAGGGGAGTCCGCACGACCAGGTGAAGCTCGTCGATTTCGGGCTGGTGCATTCGCTCGTGTGGGACGGGGGTTCGGACGCGAAGATCACCCGCGAAGGCCTCATCGTGGGCACCCCCGAATACATGTCGCCGGAGCAAGCCAGCGGCATCGCCATCGACGGGCGCAGCGATTTGTTCAGCCTCGGCAGCGTGATGTACTACCTGCTCACGGGCCGCGAGGCGTTCCACCGTGACAACCCGATGAAGACGCTGATGTCCGTCGTC
>JANOSQ010000833.1:0-4373 GCA_031415915.1 Fimbriiglobus sp.
AGAAGCCTACCCACGTGGGAATGTCGGTGATGTCGCCGATCCAGATCCGATGCAGCGCCACCCCGTTGATGTCACACTGGCGCGCGAGGAGGTTGGGAGCGATGGGGTGGTCGTGATGCGAGTCGGTCGTGGTGACGCGCACGCGCTTCCGCATGTGGGCCCTCAACAGCTCGTCGATCACCGCGCGCCAGCATTCCGGTGGCCGGAGATACGCGGAGTAGCCGGACACCGACACCTCCAACACACGGCACAGGAGTCGTACGGGGAACTCGCCCTCAGGGCGAGCCATCACGGCGCACCGCAACGCGACGCTTTCGCGAAGTACGCCGCCACTTTTTTTACGAAGGCCTGCTCCTAACGGCGTCGCCCACGCGGCTCACGTCCCACTTGGGTGAGCGTCGCCCCGGCCGCCCGACGCTCCGCCACCATCCGCACCGCTTCCGCCTTGAACTCCTCGCTGAACTCACGCCGTTCACGACGTGCGGGCTTCTTGTTCGATGTCCTGTGCCACATCCGCCCCCAAATGAGGGCGAGTTAGGCGTCCACGAAATCGGGTCAACTCCAGAACTTCCGGCGGGCGAAAGGCTACACGCACCTAGCCTTGCTCCAAGCCGCGTTAAGCGGCAAACTTCCCGTGAATACCACGGCCGCGTAAGCGGCTATGCCGAGGCACTCACCCGAATTTCAACGAAGTTCGGGACACACCCTGGCTTTTGGACGTGGTCCATAAGTTACAGAGCGCGCCCCTTCCCGGATTTTCCTTAGCGACCGAAGATGCTCGCAGAGTTTGAAAGACCGCCGCTAGTCGAAGTCGCCGCGTCCGTTCAGTTTCCGGAGCTCGGCGCGTTTCATGTTGCACATCTCGGAGCGCTATGGCTCGAGTTTCGAGATCAGTATCCGACTGTTCAGCAGCATCATCCGCTCGATCAAGTTGTCGAGCAGTTCGACCGAAAGCGGCGAGCTCGTTCCGGACTCACCGTAACTTCAGCTATGCCTGTTCCACGGCTCTGGTTTGTGAACGAATCTGGAGCGCGAATCGTACAGGTTCAGTCGGACCGACTTGTTGTTAACTGGAAACGAGTGCGAGGAGCGGACGCGTATCCTCGGTACGAGGGAATTAAGTCCGAGTTTGAGCGTGTTTTTGGAATCGCCACCAGTTTTTTCGAAGCGCACAACCTCGACGCACCGCAACCGTCTCAGGTTGAGCTGACTTACGTAAACGCACTCGTCTCGGACGACGGCGACGCCGGCACTAAGGACTGGCTGCAAAAGGTGCTAACCAATTGGGCTGATGGCTCGAGTGACGCGACGGACGTAGAACTCGAAGAGGTCACGCTTCGCTCACAGTCAGTGTTGATGGTGAGCGGAGCACCAGCGGGCCGACTTTACGTCGACGTTTCGCCAGGTGTTGCGGCGGTCGACGGCAAGAAGACTTATATGCTCAGCCTTACGGTGCGAGGCGCCCCTAAATCGCCAACGCTTGCTGGGGCAACAGAGTTTCTGGATTTTGCCCATCGTGTAGTGATCGACGCCTTTCTTCGGCTGACGACAGAAGCGGCGCATTCCTCGTGGGGACGGCAATCATGACCACTTTAGCTTCTCAGCAGTCTAGGCGACGTGCGGCAACTGCGGCGACTTCAATCACGCAGCCCGCTCAGACTCGTGAGTTTGATCGGAATCGGATTGATTCAACGATTCATATTCCACGGTCTTTCGTGTGCGAATTTTCAGAGGGCATTATCGACGTCGAACTTTCCAGCGAGGAGCCGGATTGGTTTTATCGATTGATCGGCGACCTGCGCGACAGCTCGTTCCTTGAGCCAAACTGGGATTCTTACAACGGGCGTCCAGTCACCTTCGAAGCGGCGTATGCGGCACTTCATTTCGCAGCAGCCATGCTTCCTGCGCACGCTCACGGCCCGACCGTAGTTCCGGCATCTTCTGGCGGTGTGCAACTAGAGTGGCATCGACTTGGAGGCGATCTTGAAGTTTTTTTCTCCAATACTGGTCAGCTTAGCGCGTCGTTCGACGCCGCTGACTCGGACGAGTCTTGGGATGTCGATGGATCGACGTTAAGTCATACTGCGCTTCGCCGAGCGGTTGAGCATGTATCAGCTATGAGTTGATCCGACTATCTTCGAAGTCACGCTTCCGAATTTTTTGAATGCATCCGCTTGATGACCCGTCTATTCCTGACTCAGAGACACTGTGGCGACGTGTTCCTGTCTCTTGGATCGTTCCCGATCAGCGAAACGGAGGTACTCGACTTTCCTCGCAAGCCTTTGAGGGATCGAGTGACGGCTCCGGTTGTTCTGTGCTCCTCTCTTCGCAGGCCAAACTGGAAGACGTTTTTGCGAGGCATCCAGGTATGGGCATTGCCGCACTTCAAGCGCTGTATCCAAGACAGATTGGGCTAGGCGTACGTCGCGTGCCGATTCCGGACGAGCCAGCACATGCTCAGATCGAAGGGAATTTCACTCACTCAACAAAGAAGCGGCTTGCGGCAGCGGCGACTATACTGGTGAGCCCAACGTAGTTTGGCCGGCGTAGACGGGCTCTGCTCCACGCTCAGCAGGCCTGTTTCAAACCGCTGAAAGATGTCGAGCCCGCGATCGAGGCTGATCTTCCATTGCGTATCAGTGGTAATGCTTCGGGCATGAAAGTTCGGACTCCGATCGATTTCCCAGCTGAACGCCACCTTCGTGCCGGTGAAATTCCCGGATAGCTGGTTGAGAAGCTCTTCCTGCTTCTCAGTGGACACCTCAAATCCGGCCATTGATCGACACCGCAAAACCGGCCACCACGCCGGCGAACTGAGACTGGTTAGCGAGGCACAGTGACCGAGGGGTCGGTCGCCGCGTGAAGTTTCGTGCGCCAGCTCCTGGGGCCGCAAGTGAGCACGTGCGCGTGGTGGAGCAGCCGGTCGAGCAGCGCGGTCACGGCCGCCGTGTCGCCGAGCAGCTTGCCCCAGTCGTCCACGCAGTGCGCAAACTCGACGCGGGCTCCGCGTCGACTCCCCGACCGCGTAACGACACTCACCGATCCCACTCGCGCACGACCACACCCCAACGCCTTGGCCGAAATGGACCGGACGAGCTGGCCGGATTGAACCGGAATGCCTGGCCGGATTGACCGGAATACGCACTTAAGGGAAGGCGGAGGGATCTGGTGGTGCTCCGCTACTTGTAGACGTCGTGTTATGCTCGTGATGGCTGTCGCGCCTCGTCGCCGGTTGCGTTGATTCACACGTATTCCGGCACGCCTCCTCGAAGTCATCGACCTGCTCCTCCTCGACCTCGCAGCACGCAACCATGCCACTCCGCTCGACATCCGCCCGTACGCTGGGCGCCCTGCTCCTCGCACTCTCGCTGGCGGCGCCGCTCGCGGCCCAGTCGCCCACGCCGCGTGGTACGAAGATCTTCATCTCGGTCGACATGGAAGGACTCGCCGGCGTGGTCAACAACTCCGACGTGAACGCGGCCGGGCCAGACGACCAGATGTTTCGCACCATCATGGCCAGAGAAACCAACGCGGCGATCGCGGGCGCGTTCCTCGCCGGTGCGACGGAGGTGGTGGTGCGCGACGGGCACGGCAGCAAGAACAACGTGCGCCCAACGGAGGTCGACCCGCGCGCCACGTTGCTCCGCGGCGTGAGCTCGGGCCAGAAGCACATGATGGAAGGCATCGACTCATCGTTCGCGGCCGAAGTGTACATCGGCTATCACGCAAAGGCCGGGACGCCCGCGCGCGTCTGCCTCGGGGCCGGCATCCATTGACATGACGTGGGCATCGATCTCGAATATCTACTACGAGATCGGCGCGTTGGGCGTGATGACGGATGGCTACACCACGCCCATTCCGTCAGGCCCGGCATCGTGTCGGCTGGAGAGACGGCGATGGATCTCCGTGGGAGACTCCGAGTCAGCCGCCCGCGTTACGCGAAGCAGACGTCAAGTCGGACGCGTCCGCTTCGCCTTGCGTTCGCGGAACAGCAGTACCGACCGGAGCCGCGCCAGCGGTCCACCTGCAGCGCTGCTGCGGACAGCCGGGCCAGCGTGCGCGGCAACAGTATCGTGGAAATCGAACCGTTGATTGTACGCCCGGCGTGAGAGATGGGTGGCCCGCACGTTCGTCGAATTCTGTGATCCCGAGCGCCAATCGTCCACTGGCATCAAGATCGTCCAGGCTTCGGCGTCGATCTCAATGAGCAGACCGCCCGCTGCTCCCGCTGTTCGCTGTAGCGCTGCCGTAGCGTCGCCGCGCTCGTGGTGGCGACGGCTCCATGCTACATCGCGTTCGGCCGCTTGGCGGGTGGTGCGAGCGCCGGCAGCCCAAGGGCCTGCAGCAGCGGGTTGATCCGCTTGACTGTGGCG
>JANOSQ010000834.1:0-3545 GCA_031415915.1 Fimbriiglobus sp.
GACTCTGCATCCGACGAAGACGAAGATCGTCGACAGTCGAGTTGAAAGCTGTGCGTTTCCGGGCTACTCGTTTCGCGGGGACAAGATCTATCGTCTGCGCGCGGCCCACTTTCGTTTCGCTCAATCCGTTTCTGGCAACTACTAACCGGAGAGCCGTGTGCGGGAAAACCGCCCGCACGGTTCGGACGGAGGGGGAGCTGAAATCATTCAGCCCTCCCTACCTCTATGCCATGTAATCAACGGTCGCACCCGTTTGAGACGTGATCTTCCCGAAGCTGTCGATCTTGCGATGATCGAGAACAACGCCTGCCGTACTGATCACATCGCGAGCGGCTCCCGTGCGATTGATCTTTCCAAGTCGCACCGCGACGACATGCGAAAGCCTCGGACGCCAGTCCGAGGTTCGTGATGTCCTGACAAAAAAAGTCGCAACGCGATGACAGGATGAATTCGAGCGACAGTGAAGCCCGATCAGAAAATCATGGCTCGAGGAACACCTGCCGTCGCCTTGCGACTCAACACGTTCTGGCACACCGTATCCTCGGACTGGCGTCCGAGGCTATCAACTGTCATTGCTCCGCAATTCACGTCAAGCCGATTTGCTTCACCCACTTTGGCTGGCACCGGTGGCACCGTCAGCGTCTTGTTGATGCGGTTGCTGGAGTCGTCATACGTGTACGTCACGGTTTTGGCCAGCGTCGCCGTGCCGTTGACAGGAGCGTTGTAGAACTCCACCTTTGTGAGCTGATTGCGGTGGTCCCATGAATACTGGACGTAGGCTCCGGTCGGAGCCCCGCTCACCAGAGTCGTGCGGCGGGTGAGATTGCCATTGGTATCGTACAGAAACGCATACGTGCCATCGTTCAGAACTCGGTTACCTTTGCCGACGATTGTGGAACCCACAATCCGGTTCCCCGTCTTGGCATTGAGCGGCAACGGTATTCACATGCTCGCCTTTTGACTGACATCAAGATCGATGACTTTGCACAGCGGCTTTCTCGTCGTATTTGATGCCGACCAGAACTACCAAGTTGCCCATATTGCGCTGTCTTCTTCCGCAAGGTACATGGCACCGGCGTCTTGTTCATGGCACCGGCGTCTTGTTCTGGAGTCTGCACATCCTGCCGAAAGGCTAAACGAAGTCTCGCCGCTTCGGCGGCTTCAGCAACTATCATCGCCAACGCTACATCGCCGAATGCCGCGACCTGCTGACCGCTGCCGGTCTCGCGGCGGTCGCCGCCCCATTGCCGCAAGCTGCGGAACATGGCGGCGACGGCGATGAACCGACGGACATTGATCGCCGTGCTCCGTGTTGTCCGACGTGCAAGGTCAGGATGCGATGCATCGGCGGCGAGCGTCGCCGCTCATGGAAGATCGTGATGCGAAGCCACTACCGACCGCATTGGTACAGCGATGGATGAATCCCGCACCACAACGCGCCGCAACGTCTGTCCGTTCGACAATTTCCGGTGGAACGAACGGCCCGCCGCTGCATGTGGTTCGAGCGAAACGGTCGATTTCGTCCCTCACCCGCCGCGCGTCACCCCGCGCCGCTCTTCGCCGCAGACTACAACTCCGCCAACCGCCGCAACCGGAATCCCCGCCGCCAGGCAAATCGACGTGACAAGCCCTTCGTCACCTGGTAGACTCCATCGTCCCGCTGAGTGACCTCGATTGATTCCGCAGACTTGCGCCCAATCCACGAGGCGGAAAAGTTCAACGCACGATCTATACGTCGGCTAATCGCCCGCCGCATAGATCGCAATTCGTTGAACATGTCGGCTTTGCCGAGGAGGTTGGCCCGAAAGTGTGAGATTTTGGCACCCGAATTCTTCAACTTAATGAAACTCCACATATAAGCTAAATCGGGCGATCTCGAATACCAACCGAAATCCCCAGCACCACCCTGTTCAACAAAAGCGTTGCACCCGGTTGCCGCTCCAGTTCCCCTTTTTTAGCGTTCACCCAGGCAACCGAGTGAACGCTAACGTTGGCGGCTCATTCTGATCTGACTGTCAAACCAGAAAGGCGAAAGCACATGAAACATGCACAAGCCAGCCGTAATCCACACGCGATCCTGCGGTGGTGCGTCGCCCTCCTGATCTCCACGCTCCTCGCTCCTGCGGCGCTCATGGGCCAGGAGAAACGGAGCGAGGATGGGTCCGAGCTTCGCAAGAAGGCGGACGCCATACGGGCTTCGGCGGACAATCTCTTCAAGCTCCAGAGAATCCCTTGGATCACGGACCCTGCCGAAGGGTTTCGGCTGGCCAAAGAGGAAAACCGGCCTGTCTTTCTCTACCTCCAGGTGGGCGACCCCCTGGGAGATTGCTGAACTTTCGCGCGCATGTTCCGTGAGAACGTGTTGACAAAAGACGAGATCATCGACCGGATCGCAAGCACCATGATTCCCGTGGCAGTGGACCGCTGGAAGGCAGAAGACCCGAAGACCAAGGAAGCGCAATTCCTGCAACCCTTCCTGAAGAAGAACCCAGCGAAAGGAAGCCCCTGTATCTATTCGCCGGAAGGAAAGGTGTTGGGCGATTTTCAAGGCTATGACTTCGGGCGGATGAAACAGGTCATCGACGACGCTTTGAAAGCCTTCGGCCCCGTCAAGCCCCGCAAGGTGAAGCCCGTAGAGACTCATCCCTACCGGGGGAAAGGGATGATGCGCGACGGCAGCGTTACCCTCGCCGAATATGTCCGTGCGTCCGACGAATCGCTGCGTTTCTTCGATGCCAAGAGTCCGGTCATTTCGAGCGTGACTCTGTCCGAGAAGGAATTCATGGCCTTTGCTCCGCAAAAAACCGTTGTCGGGGCGAAGTGGGCTGTACCGGAGAGTGTGGCAAAGAGACTGGCCCGCGTCACCTCGCCGGCGTGCTATCAGCACGCGCCCCAGCCGGATTGGGTCACAAGCGTTCGAATCGACGCCGAGGTTCAGGCGATCAAGGAGGGCGCGGCGTGGCTGCGCTATGAAGCACGAATCTCCTCGGCACAGTCTGTCCGCGGGAAGATAGTGTCCGATCAGGAGATTAAGCTCACGGGGTTCGGTGTCTATGACATCGAGGCCAAACAGTTGCGACGCTTGCTCCTCATCGGTTCGGGCACCCTTCGCTGGCCAGACGATCCCAAGAAGCTCGTGACCTTTGACGCTCTGGTGGAGTGGACCCTTGATGCGCCCTAATCCTCGTCGAAGAGGAAACCCTGAGTTCGTGTGCGCTGGCAGTAGGACCGCCGAACCAGGCGCTGCACCTGACCGGGGCCGCATTACGGTTTCGCGCGGCATCAAGGTCTTGCGGTGGCCCCGGCAGGTGAGCTTGGGCCGTTGAACTTAACCGCCTCGCGGGATGCGACGTCGTAGAGCCGTGGCGTGATGCATGTCTGACGAGGGTTGGTTGAGCAGCACAGACCTGATCGCTGCGCGACAGGATCTACAGTCCGCCATTCGCTGCGCGAAAGGCGTCCCTGCGGGACAGAATCGCAAGCTATCGAAGGCCGTTGGCCCGGCTTTTTCGAATCGCAGTTTTCCTGTCGGATGGGCGGGAAGT
>JANOSQ010000835.1:0-5398 GCA_031415915.1 Fimbriiglobus sp.
CGGGCGGGCGGGGGCGGGGGAAGTGGGACTGCAGCAGCTGGCGGATTGGTCGCTGCGGACAGTTGCGCCTGTTCCAAGCCGTCCAACCCTGCGGCCTGCATTTGCTCGCGGGTGAGCGTCTTGAGCCATGTCCACTTTGAACGTGTCCCGATCAGATTCTGGAGAAGTGTTCGGCGAAGCTCGCCCCGAGATAAGTAACACGGCGGCCTTTCGTTTCTCATCCGTGTCCGCGGCATGGACCCACGACTCCAGAGTCTCGGCATTGGCCTGCACATCCCCGCGACACACAAGGAAGAAGTCCACCGCTGGGCCGCGGTAATCCTCGGCGAGCAAGCGGTCGGGCGGGGCGAACCCCGCTCGAAGCGCCTCGTCGCCTTTTGCCTCGGTGCTCACAAGGTTAGCAGGGGACGCCCAGTCGGCGGACGCATTACGGAACTGAGCCACCTGAAGCGTTTCCTTCACGCTTTCAATCTCGCCGCCGTGCAACTTGTTCAGCCGGTCGCGGCTGAGGACATGCCCGAGTGTCGTCGCGCGAGTCGGATCAACGAATGGCTTCTCCATTTCCAGTTCAATAACAGCAGCGAGGTCGATGTGGGGTAGCGGGGGCAACAGGTCACCTACTTCAGAAGCCGACACGAGCGACCCCGGCGGGTGAGCGACACGGAACGAGTCCCACCCCGCGACCGCGCGGAACACGTCAGTCTGCTCCAGGGCGCCACACACGATCCCGCAGACGGCTGTCAGGCGGGTGAGGTCGCTGTACCCGGCCGCGTCCAAACCGGTTGGCAGCGTCTTCCTTTCGGAGAACAGCCGGCGTGCGGCCCCGTGCTGCCCCCACATCAGCCCTTTCCGCAACTCGTCCCGCACGCCCTTCGTCCGCACGACGCCCCAGAAAGACCGCCACACGGCTGCCGCGTCCGCGGCAACTTCAAGCTCGCCGACACCGGCGTCGAACAATGCAACGAGGGCGTCCCCAACCGCGGCCGCCAACTCCCGCAACCGCACGTCCGTTTCGGGCTGTTTCCACGCCACCTGACTCCGTCCGATGTCGATGGGCAACTGGCGGGCGTTGGTCAGATACCCGAGCCGGTGTTCTTCGGCCGTCGGGGCCGTCACCCATACGCTCGGAACATCGTCCGGTATCTTGGCGAAGCCAGCCTCATTCAGTCCGAACAGCACGTCACCCAGCTCTTTGCAGCGGACGACCAGCGCCCGTTTCGGACCGGCGGCGGCGTTGAAATGCCCGATCACTACCCTCGACGACGGCGAGGCTACCACCTCCCGCTCACTCCATGTCATCGATTGCCCGTTCACACGCACCTCTCGCACCATGCGGGCGAACACCGGCAGCAGGTGGGCCAGCCGGCGGAACTCGGCCCACCAGTCGTCCGTCATGGGGTTCGACTCGCCCGGCAGCTGAAAGAGGGTACTCGTCTCGGTCGGCAGCCTGTCACGCAGCACCTTCGACTCTTGGGTATGCAGCGGCAGGGGGTACGATCCGCCGACCACCCGAACCGCAAGCCGGCCGCTCACGATCCGAGGTTCGTCCGCCACGAGGAACACGCTCTTGAATCCCAGCCCGAATCGACCAGTCACCGCCGGCCCATCTGCCCCCTTATCCGAGTGGTGGAGGGCTAGCATTTTCCGCAGATCGTAGGCGTCATCCGGCCGCGGCCGGTTGATCGGTCGGCCGTCGTGGGTGACACTGACGCCGTCTGCGTCCGCGTCTATTCCGAACCATGCCCGCCCGTCATACTGCTCGCGCCGTTCGACGTAAGCGTCGTCGGCGTTCTGGAACAGCTCGAACGGAACCGACCGCGTCGAATACCCCGCCTGACGGAGTCGCCCGCGCACCCCATTGAGGAATTCGGCCTGAACCTGTTCGTTCGCTTCGATCAACCCGCGGAGTTCGACCCGGGCCGCGTTTGTCTGCTTCAGTGCCGTATCGCCGGGGAGTCGAACGTTTTCACCACCCCGTTCGGCAATTTGTTCCTGGGCCTTCCGCTGTTCGGCTTCTTTGAAGTGCCGGAGCAAGTCGTCGAGCGCGCGTACTGCCGGGCGGGCTAGCCCGCGGTTCCGCATCGCGTCGCCGCCTTCGTTCAGGAAACTCTCTTGGGCGAACTGCAAGCCGTACTCGTCATCCCCGCGGAACGAGTCGATCGAATCCTCGAATCGCGCGTCTTGCTCGGGCACCGCGTAGTAGATCCGGAGGATCATGTTCCCCGTCTCGGCCAGTACCGCCCGGAAGTCGGGGCCGGTGCTGGGGTCGGCCACTCGCAAGTCTAGACAGCGTACCTTGAGCGAGCGATCGGCCAGCCGGTGTTCAATCGAATCAAGACCATACCCGATCAGCAGGGTCTGCATCGCAGAGGCTGCCGCAACCGTCATCGGGTTGCCGAGAAGGTTGCGAACTTCCATCGGCTTACGCGGGTCGGTCACGCGAACGAGTATCCGCAGACTTCCAGTTACAATCGAGCGGTCGCCTGTGAACGCACGGGAACGGACTAATTCCGGCGCATGGCCGAGTGGCAGGAAGGTCTTTGCCAACTCTCGGATGGGGCCGTAATCACCGAGCAGGCTGAGGAAGGCCCCAGCCCACGCCGACAGCAGTTCGGACTGCCGCCATTTGGCGAAATAGTCGCCCAGCTGCTCGACGGACTTTGCGAATTCCCGCTCCGCGGCGGTTTGGATCTCGACTGCGCTCGCCGTTCTTGCCGAAAGTTCCCTAGGTTCGAGACGCGCGACGGATTTTCCAAGAATGCTGTCTTGCTCGTGATCGAGCGTGCGTGAGGGGTCGGCACCCGAGACGCCCGCGCAGAGTTCCGCCGCAGGCACCCATTTCGGCGGGTCGGCAATGTTCAACAGAAGTAACCCACCAAGCATCTCAGCGAACTGCGGGAGTGCTACGGCGAACTTCAGATACAAGTCGTGAACTCGCTTGATTCTTTCTCGCGGCCCGGTCGCCCGTTCATGCTTTCCCCTGAGGTAAGCGAGGATTATCTTTAAACGGTCGATCGGCGGCGTCTGGGACAGGTTTGGAAGAAAATGAGTCCGGCACTCATCCGGCGCATCCTGATGGGCCTTGGTCACTAGTGTGACTGCGGTCATGATGTCCGCCGGCACATCGCGGAACGCATCGCACCATTCTGACACGTTCGCAATTTGGCCGATGTGGAATTGCGCATCACGGCGGAGCAGCCCGCCAAGTTTTGAGAGTGTATCTGCTCGTTCAGGGAAGAGTCGTTTAAGGGCGTTGAAGCCGGGGTGTCGGCGAACCTCCGGGAGCAGTCGGCCGACCGGTACCGGGTCCCCGGCCGCCGGGCTGACCCGCTTCACAGCCGCGGCGATCTCGCCGTTGAGTTGTTCGTCGTCGAGTACCCTATTCGGGGAGACAAGTGGGCCGTCGGCTTGCGGGAGCCATGGCTTCGAGGCGAGCTGTTCGCGTTGCTCCCCACCAAGCCTGCCGGCGGACTCCATCGCCGCTAATAGCGCTTCCCAGTGTGCCGCGGGCCCGTGAAAAATGGCCAGGTTCACGACTTCCCGGTATGTCAGTGACTTGTCCCAAGAGTTGCGCTGGATTTCGGCGAGGACTCTGTTCCCGTGCGGGACCATAAGGGTCACCACCCGGCTCAGCGTACCGAGATCGATGCCCTCCCCGTCTCGCCAGTAGCAGCCGTCGGTCAGGCCCATGCGCCCGCCTCCGTCCCGGTCGTGCAGTGGGAGCCTTGCGATCAGGTTTGGGTGCTGTTCCAACCCCCGCAGCGCTGCGTCGCGGTCGGTATCGTCAAACACCCCGAGGTCCGAGAGGTTGGAAAGGCCGTTCAAGATGGCGGCCACGCCCTCCGGGTCGAGCAGCCGCAGCCCGAACTCCGCCCGCTGGTGCGAGTTGAGTTGATGGGCGAGATCGTTCCCCGGCAGTAGGTGTTCGGGCCGGCCGAGTGCGGTCAGCCCGGCCCGCGCCAGTCGCTCCCAGACCTTCGCCCCACCGGCTGGCAGGTAGATGTCGTCCTTCGCGGACAGATCGCGGTTGGCGTGGAGTAGATAACGAACCGCCCACCGTCGGCGGGTGCGGAAGGACTCGTCCCCGGTCGCGGCCATCAGCCGAAGGATGAGCGGTACTCTGGATTCCGGTTCTCGGAGGTTGGGTGCATTGGTTAGAAAGTCAAGGAGGCCGTTTGTGTTGCTTCTGGGGAGAGAGCCTAGCGATAGAGTTTTCGCTGTATCCTCCGCCAGCACGAGCACAGTAGACGCGACTGCCGCAACCAGATCGCGCATGTCGTCGCTGACTTGGCCCGCGAAGAGTGCCGTTGCGGTTTGAACCTGCCTCATCTCTACGAGCGACCGGCATTCAAGCGAAGCGCGACTTGCGTCATGTGCCAAACACTGCACGACCCACAGTTTCAGCTCGGCGATAGCACTCCGTACAGCATCCTGATCAGCCGAAGCCGCGATCACCTCGGCGGCCGGGTTGGTGTTCCGCCCGACCGACATGTCCGTCGCCAACAGCCCCAGCACCCCAGTGGCCTCGTGGGTGGGAAACAGTCCCTCGCCCGCCGCGTGTCCGGGTTCGAATCCGTCGGGCACAATCAGGATAGCGGCGGAGACGCCGCAGACGGCTTGCCGGGTTTTCGCCGGCCAATTACCGCCGAGGGAGAGGCGGCGGCGGCGGTCGGGAGGGATTTCGCCGACGAGCCGGACTAGACGTTCCTTGTGTACCGCCAGTTCGCCGTTACTCGCCACGGCGAACACCCGACGCAGGGTGCCGGCAAGCGACTGTCGGGCGAACTCACCGAGTTGGCGTCGGTGAATGGTCACGAACTCGACAAGATAACCGAGGGCGTCCCCGTCGAGGAGTAGGCGAGCTTCGGGAACCGAAAGCACTCGTCCGAGCAGTTCGTCCGGCCATGGCTCCGGATCGCGGGCGAGCAGCCGCGGCTCGATCGCCGAGATGAGAGCGTACTCGTCGGCCAGTCCGGCCAATCCCGGCAACACGCGAGCCAGCAGGCCGTCTTCGGAGAACGCCGGGATCTCAAGCACCCAAATGCCGAGCGGGGTGATTTCCCACAGAGAACCTGACGGCCGCCAGCGCCGCACCCAGCTGCTGTCTCGGCAAACGGCAGAGCGGTCGCGATCTTCCATCCACTTACTCATGGCTAGCGTCAACCGCCGAATTGCAGCGACGTCGCACGTCTCGGCGAGTTTGGCCACCGCCGGAACCACCAGCGGGAGTACGCCATCGTTCATTAGGCGGTCGTTCCACTCGCCTCGCACGCCGTCGCCGGTATACCCCCCTGTGCGGCCGGAATCGATGAAGAAACAGCCGTGCAGGAGGAGAATGAACTCTGCCTCCTCGCGCGGCGGATCGGTCGTAAGTGGCAGGAAGACGGCGCGCGAGTGC
>JANOSQ010000836.1:0-1595 GCA_031415915.1 Fimbriiglobus sp.
TCCCAATCGAGGCTGTAGTAGTTCTGGAGGAAGTACGTCCGGTGGTCGTCGCTGCCGCCGAAGGAGCCCGGCGTGATGCCGAAGCCCGGCACCGGGTGGCCGTACAGCGACAACCCGTTCGTCCAGAAGCTGCCGAACGCGGCGGGGTAATACCAACCGTAGCCGGAACCGAAGCCGCGTCCCAAATAGCCGAAGTCGGGGCCGTAGCCGAACTGCGGACCGATGCCCAACGGGGAGAAATAGCCCATGCCGAACCCGGCCGACAATCGCGGTCCGTAACCGTAGCGGCGATCCGGAGTCGGGGCGAAGCGCGGGCTGTAGCCGTAACCGTAACCGATGCCGGGAGCGTACCCGAACCCGGGGCCGTAACCGACGAAGACGCTCGACCGCGAGCCGAACTGGCTCGGCGCGGAGACGATGGGATGCTCTTGGGCCATCGCCGGATTGGTCGCCAGCAAAATCCACACGATCGGCAGAACGGGCAAATGCCGACCGAGGAGGCGTTCGATGCTCACGGCGATGCTCCGGTGGTATCACTTTGCATCGAGTCGGAGCACGTCGCGGCTGAAGTCGAGATTTAGAATCGGGACATCGGATTCACGGTGGCGAACACCTGCGCGATACGGCGGCGCCAACGGGCACAACCGCCCCGGATGATCCGAAGCGGTTGTTCACATGTTCTATTATGCACTATTCTCGACGGAAAGCAAATCGGAATCCCGATTTGGTGGCAAGTTTCCCAACTCGCCGTGGAATTGAGCGGAACGCACTGATCGAGCGGGTCGGTTCGCGTTCCACGGCAAGTTAGTAAACTCGCCGCCACATAAGACGGGAATTCCGAGGTCGTTACTTCGCCGTCACTTTCGCGTCGACCGGATCGACCCAGAGCTTGTGCTCGGCCCCGTAGTAGAGGTACACCCGGCTGGCCGGCCCGCGGAATTCGCCGGGGATGTCGGCGATCAGGTCGACGCTGACCTCGACCGCTTGCTTCGGCCCCATCCCCCGCCAGTAGAGGATCAACTCGCGGCCGCGAATTTCGAAGTAGCTCACCTTTTCCTTGCCGCCTTCCGGCCGTTCCGTCAAAGCCTTGAGCTGCTTCATGTCCTCGGGGATCTTCAGCCCGGCGGGGATGCCGATGATCGCCGTCACCATCCCTTGTTCCTTGTCGACCTTGTTTGCGATCTTCGCGATCAGGCTCACGGTGTCGCCTTCGTTCACGTCGGTTTTGCTCAGGGCCGTGGTCATGGTCAGTTGGCAATCGGGCGAGCTTTGCGGCTTGCGGGCGCTGGCCTCCCACGAGACGGTGCAGGGGTACGATTGCTTCGCGTCGGTTTCGACGCGGAGGTCGATGGCCCCCGCATTCGCGAACTTCTCGGCGTCGGGGATTTCGAGCGCGATCGGCCCGACGCTGTCGGTGGTGAAGTTCTTTTTCGCGACCACGCCGCCGTTGACCAAGACGCGTATTTCGCCGCTCTCGGTGACGCGCTTCTGCGTGCGGGCGTATTCGATCAACGCCTTCAGCGTGAGGATCGTCGATTGAGTCGAGCCGTAGGCGCCGAAGCCGTTCTTCTGGCTGCCGAGCCACTTGCTCGACA
>JANOSQ010000837.1:0-2784 GCA_031415915.1 Fimbriiglobus sp.
ATTGGTCGGGGGCTTTCTGCTTATTTACACCGGCAACGGCTATGCTAAGTCGACGCCTCCGTGGGGTGGGCGTCAGCCCTCCTAGACTGCTATGGCACCGCCGGACACGTCCTCGGTGGGCTCACGCCCACCGCTCGGGACGAGCGAACCCGCGGCTCCATCCCGCATCGAATTCAAACTCCCCGACCTGGGCGAAGGGATCGACTCCGCGACCGTCATCGCGGTGAAGGTGAAGCCGGGTGATACCATCGCCATCGGCCAAGAACTGATCGACGTGGAGACGGACAAAGCGTCGATGCCGGTGCCGAGCGAAGTCGTGGGAACAGTCGAAGAAATCAAGGTGAAGGCGGGGGACAAAGTCGCTGTCGGCGCCGTGATCGCAATCCTGTTGGGAAGCGGCATTCGCCGCGAGAACTCGAGCGCGGCCCCCATCGCAATGGTCGCCCCCGTGGAAAAGACTCCGCGGGCTAACGGCACCCGGCTCGCCAACGGCAAGAAGGATCTGACCCCCGCCGGCCCGGCGACGCGCCGACTCGCACGCGAACTCGGGGTCGCCCTGCTCGAAATCCAAGCCTCCGGCCGCGGTGGCCGCGTCACCCTCGACGACATCAAAGGCTTCGTCAAAACCGAACGCCAATCGGTCAAAGCCGGCGGTAGCCCGATCAGCGGAAGCATCGTCAATGCGTTCACACTCCCGCCGCTCCCCGATTTCAGCAAGTTCGGCGAGGTCGAACGCAAACCGGTCGCCAGGATCCGCGAGACCATCGCCAAAAACCTCACGGTCGCTTGGCGCACCATGCCGATGGTGACGCAGAACGACCTCGCCGACATCACCGACCTCGAAGCCGGGCGGAAACGCATCGTCGAAACGATTCCCAAGGGCGCGCCGAAGATCACGTGGACGGTGCTCGCGGTGAAGGCGTGCGTCGCGGCGCTGAAGGAGTTCGCGAACTTCAACGCCAGCTACGACATGAACGCCGGGGAAGTGATCTTCAAGAAGTACTACCACATCGGCATCGCCGTCGACACGGAGCGCGGTCTCGTCGTCCCGGTGATCAAGGACGCCGACAAAAAGAGCGTCCGCGACATCGCCACCGAGGTGCAAACCCTCGCCGAAAAAGCCCGCGCCGGCAAGCTCGCCATCGATGAGATGCGCGGCGGCACCTTCACCATCACCAACCTCGGCGGCATCGGCGGCACCAGCTTTACGCCCATCGTCAACTACCCAGAAGTGGCGATCCTCGGCATGTGCCGGTCAAGCATGCAGGCCGTGGTGAAGGACGGCGCCATCGTCCCCCGCCTGATGCTCCCGCTGAGCCTGACCTACGACCACCGCGTCGTCGACGGCGCCGACGGGGCGAGATTCACGAGCCGGCTGGTCCAGCTTTTCAGCGATCCGATGCGGCTGTTGATGGAGAGTTGAGGGTAGTGGCTCAATTTCGGAGGGGTAGACGGTGGTCACTATCGAATCGACGCTCGCTCTCGCAGAGATGAATCGCCGGGTTTGTCCTTTGCCAGTGCATTGGAGCGAACTCTACGATATGCTTCCCGAAACACGAAGGGTTGGTAACGGGTGGGAGCCGGCATCCCCTCTGATTCTGGCCGCTTGGTCGCATACCACGGCTTCGATGAAAATGCTGCGGATGCGCGAGCACATCGAGTGGGCGGCGGAGCACGGATGTCTACTTGAAGTGCATACTTTCTTGAGTCGATTGCCAGAGTCGGACTGGCACCACTCGAGCGACTGACGCGGGAGGTCAATCTGGGCCCGATGCGCCTGCTGATGGGGAGCTGAGGGTAGAATGGGAGCGGAGTGCCAACGAGGATCGACCATGATCGCAACCGAACAGCGCGGCGTCGTCACGACGCCCGGAATCTGCAGCGGGTATGCCCGGGTGGACGAAACCCGCATTCCGGTCTGGCTGCTGGTGCTCCATCGGCAGTGCGGCTCGACCGAGTCGGATCTTCTCCGATATTATCCTTCGCTCGCTACGGCCGATCTGGACGCCGTGTGGGAATACTACCGCATCAACCCGTTGGAAATCGACCGCGCGATTTGGTGGCAAGACACCGCGGGCAACATTCCCGAAGGCGGTCCTGTTCCGATAGCCGCCATCGTGGATGGCATCCTGCTCGGCGTCGACGAGGATCGGCTCCGCACCGCATTCGACCCACCTTTGACTCGAGAGCAAATTGCGGCCGCATGGTCCGAATACCGCCGGGCTCCCCACCGCAGTCCCGGGGTATCGAAACCTCAATTGCAAGCCGGGTGAAAGGTGGCCGCATTCCTCGCCGATCACAATTTCGAAGACGAGATCGTGGACGTACTGCTCGCAGCGGGCCACGATGTGATCACGGTCCGATCCATCGGCTTGGATCGCTCGTCCGATCCGGACATCCTCACCGCGGCGCTTGCGGCGGGGCGAACCGTACTGACTCACGATCGGGATTTCCTCCGCTTGCACAAGTCGGGCACTCCGCACGCGGGAATCGTCTTCGCATCCCACGATGATGATAAGCCGGCGCTCGCGGGTCGAATCCACGTCGCAGTCGACGCATTGGGATTCCTCACCGGGCGACTGCTCCGGATCTACCGACCGGCCTGTTGATCGACACTAGAATAAAATCTCCCGCCTCAGGTTCCCCTCCCATGAACCAAGCCCGCCAAGCCGTCGTCCTCGAACCGTACAAGGTCGGCGTCCGCGAAGTCGCGCTCCCCGACCCGGGGCCGAACCAGATCCTGCTCGCCGCCGAGTACTCCGGCATCAGTGCGGGGACCGAACT
>JANOSQ010000838.1:0-5047 GCA_031415915.1 Fimbriiglobus sp.
GCGAGGGAGTCGGATGTCGCGGACTCCATCCGACTCCCTCGCTAGCGCGTCGGACTAACAAATTTCGTCGGGCTAACAAATCTCTTACCCCGGCAGGGTCACCCGGAATGTGCTCCCGTGCCCCAGCTTCGATTCCACCGCTATCGTTCCGCCCAATCGGTTCACGTACTCCTTCACGATGGCCAACCCCAACCCCGCGTGGACGCCGGTGTGGGTGCGCGAGGGGTCGGCCCGGTAGAATCGCTCGAAGATTTTCGCTTGCACCTCGGGCGTCATCCCGATTCCGGTGTCGGCGACTTCGACCACCGCTCCGCCGCCTTTGCCGGGGTGCACGCGGAGTTGGATCTCGCCGCCCGGACGGTTGTACTCCACGGCGTTGTGCAACAGGTTGATCATCACCTCGCGGAGCTTGTCCGGGTCGGTCGCCAGCGTGGTCGGTCCGTCGATGTCCGTCCGCAGCGTCAGGCTCTGCGATTCCGACAGCGGGCGTATCACGGCGGCGCACCCCTCGGCCAACTCGGCCGCGTCGGTCTCTTTGCGATTCACCTGCGATTGACCGGCGTCGAGGTACGCCAGCGTCATCACCCGTTCGACGAGGTGGGCGAGCTGCTTCGAGATCGCCCGGCATTCCTCCAGCGTCTTCTGGTACTGCTCCGCGGTGCGCGGCCGACGCAGGGCCACGTCGAGCGTGGCGAGCAACCCCGCCACCGGCGTGCGCAGTTCGTGGGAGATGTCGGCGATGGCTTCCTTCTCGCGCTCGAAGGCGATCCGCAAGGCGTCGAGCGCTTGGTTCAACTTGTCGTGGATCGGCAGGAGCTCGACGGTGAGTTCGGACTTGTCGATGACCAATCGGAAATCGCGCTCATTCACTTGGCTCACGGCCGTGGTCAGTTTGCGCAACGGCGACAGGCCGAAACCGATGATGAACCAGCCGCCGACGACGAGGGAAACGAACGTGAGCCCCGCGATGCCGGCGACGCGGGCACGGAGGCGGTTCTGGCCCTCGCGGGTTTCGTCGTCGATCCGGCGGATCTGCTCGTCGCGCTTGTCGTCGAGGGCCGCCCGCTGGTCTTCGAGCACCTTCAAATCTTGGGCGTACTGGACGAACACCGGGGGCGGCGCATCGGGCGGCCGGGGGCCGGGATTGGGCCGCCCACCGCCGCCGAAACCGCGCGTGGTCAGATAGGTCCGGTAGACGACCCGGCGCATCTTGCCGAACTTGGCCACGTCGACGTCGTCGAAGCGGTGATCCTGCGTTTCGAGCAACCCGGTCGTGTCGAGCGGCAGGTCGAAGTCGGCCCCCTTGGGCTGGAACGGTCGCGGCGTCAGGTAGTTCACGTGGATCTGGTAGTGGTTCGGGTGCTCGCTCTCTTCGAAGGAGGTCCGCAGCCGTTCGGCGAAATGCGCCAATTGCATGGCGGGGCTGGGCGGGGTGCCCGTCGGCCAACCGGAAGTGCTCCAGCGGAATGAGTTCCGCGATCTCGGATGATTGACCACCGCCACCATCGTGACCGTCGACCACGGGTTTGTGCCGTTGCCGAGGTGCAAGCTCATCATCGCGGAGTCGAATCCTTGCGCGGCTTGTTGCCTGGCCTCGAAGGCCTTGCGTTGCTCGGGCGTCGGGGTGCGGTTCTGCGATTCCGCCACGATGATGTTGTAGACCGACCGCAGCTCGCTGCTGAGGGTCTTGGCTTGGACGAGCATCGCGTCGTTGAATTTCTCGTCGGTCTCCGCAACGCTGCGGTCGTGTTCCTGCCGGAGGCGCAGGGTCTCCGATTCTTGGCGGGCGCGCAGCGTCTCGTTGGCGAAGCGGTCGATCACGAGGGCGTAGGAGAAGAGCGCCGCGCCCAGCAGCACGAGGAAGTACGCGATCAGCGAGCGGCGCAGCGAGGGCATGGCTATTTCTTCTTGGATTTCTCGGCCTTCACCGGTTCGGGAGTCGGTTCCTCCGCCGCGGTTCCCAGATCGTCGGCTCCCCGCAGCATGTAGCCTTCGCCCCACTTCGTCATGATGAGTGCGTGGTCGAAGCCCTTGTCGATCTTGTTGCGAAGGTAGCGGATGTAAACGTCCACGACGTTCGACGTATTTTCATCGTACTCGTCGTACAGGTGCTCCCAGATCATCGTCCGCGTGACGACGGTGCCGGAGTGGTAGGCGAGGAACTCCAGCAACGCGTACTCCCGCGGGGTCAGCGCGATCTTCTTCGTCCCCCGGCTCACGCTGCGGGCTGCGGTGTCGATCACGAGGTCGTGAACCTTGATCAGCGGGTCTTTCTTCTGGTGCCCGCGGCGGATCAGCGCCCGGATCCGCGCGAGCAGTTCGTCGAGTTCGAAAGGCTTGGTCAGGTAGTCGTCCGCCCCGCTGTCGAGGCCGGCGATTTTGTCTTCGGTCGTCCCGCGCGCCGTGAGCATGAGCACGTGCGTCGCGATCCCCGCGGAGCGCCAGCGTTTCAGAAGTGTCAAGCCATCGACTTTCGGCAATTGGATATCGAGGACGATCACGTCGTAGGACGTGGCGCGGGCCTTCGCGTCGGCCTCTTCGCCGTCGGTGGCGGTATCGACCGCGAAGCCCTCTTCTTCGAGACCCTGCCGCAGCGCTTTGATCAGGGTGATTTGATCTTCGACCAACAAGATTCGCACGGGACGCCCTCCGCCGGGGATACTTCTCATTATTGCACATTTAAACGGGTGTGGGTGAAGGCGCGATGAGAGCCGATCCGCCACGGGTGTGCCAACGATACTCGGAGTCGTCAGTCCGGCGACAACCCACCCACCCTACCGTGTGGAATGACGTCCGACTTATTCACGGCAGCGAGTTGCGTCCGATTTCAGGCGGTGCAAGCCCAACTGTCGGATGGGATGACGCTTCCATTCCGGCTCGCTCCCCGCCGCGTCATCGGCTAGACTACACCTCTCCGACCCGTTCGAGTTCCGCCATGCTTGCCCCGTTCAATCCGTCCCGCCGGGTCGCCCTCCGCATCGGAGGGGCCGGCTTGCTCGGAATGGGTTTCCCGCAACTGCTGCGTGCCGCCGAGCGGGCCAAACCGAAGGCCCGGGCCAAGGCGGTCATCTTCCTCCACCAGTGGGGCGGGCCGGGGCAGCACGAAACCTTCGATCCCAAACCCGACGCCCCGGACAACGTCCGCGGCTGGTTCGGCAAGCCGATCGCCACGAAGACGCCCGGCCTTTTCATCGCCGAGAAGTTGCCCGAGATCGCCAAGATCACCGACAAGCTAACGGTCATCCGGTGCATGCAGCACACGACGAAGATGAACAACCACAACTCGGCGGGGTATTACAGCCTCACGGGCATGGCCCCGCCGACGGACGACCAGCGCCTCCGCGATTCGTCGGATTTGTTCCCCGCCTACGGCAGCATCGTCAGCAAGTTCGCCCCGGCGCCGAAGGGGGCCGCGACGTTCGTCTCGTTCCCCCACGTCATCGCCGACGGTTCCATCACCCCCGGTCAACAAGCGAGCTTCCTCGGCAAGTCGCACAACCCGCTCTTCGTCGCCGACGACCCCAACCGCGAGAACTTCAAGCTCCCCGAACTGAGCCTGCCCGACGGCATCACCCCGGCGCGGTTGAACAGCCGCACCGAGATGCTGAAGCTCATCGACGGCCAATCCGACCTGCTCGAGCAATCGGCCATCGCCCGCGGTGTGGACGAGTCGTACCAGAAGGCCGTCGCGATGCTGACTTCGCCGAAGTTCAAAGAGGCCTTCGACCTCACCAAAGAGAAGAAGGAGATGCGCGACCGCTACGGCCGGACGACCTACGGCCAGTCGTGCTTGCTCGCCCGGCGGATGGTCGAAGCGGGTGCGAAGTTCGTCAACGTCTACTTCGCGCGGGCCATCGGCGGGGCCGGCAACGGCTGGGATTACCACGGCTTCCGCGGGGAAAGCGTCCCGGATCGGTTGAAGGAACTGATGCCGATCACGGATCGCACTCTGCCCGCGCTCGTCAACGACCTCAGCGAACGCGGACTGCTCGATAGCACGCTGGTGGTGTGGGTCGGCGAGTTCGGGCGGACGCCGAAGATCAGTTCGAACGGCGGCCGCGACCACTGGCCCGCCTGCTACAACGCGGTGCTCGCCGGCGGGGGGACGAAAGGCGGCTTCGTGCTCGGTAAGTCGGACAAGCTCGGCGGGCAACCGACCGAAGGTCGGGTGACACCCGAGGATTTGGCCGCAACGATGTTCGAAGCGCTGGGGATCGACCCGGAGACGGAGATCCGCGATGCGTTGAATCGGCCGCTGCCGATCAGCCGGGGCAAAGCGGTGGGGGAGGTGTGGGCGTGATTATTTGGCAGCGGGATCGACCAGCCAACGGACCTTTCGGATGATGACCACCGGCTCAGAATTGTGCACGCCATATTCGATTCGCAGCGGTGAGATTGCCGCACAGCGTACCATCATTTCCAATTTGCTCAGTCTGAACAACGGCTCGCCGACATCCCTCGGGTCTTTTGCGAGACGTTCGAGGATTTGGGACATGCTCGCGATGACTGGGCCATGCAGCTCGTGTTCCACCGACTCGGCGCAGATCGCCAAATATTCGGCTTCCGCCTTTCCGATCATGCCGATGCGGTGCGGGTGAGGAATGCTTGCCGTTCGGTGATTCGATCACGCGCGCACCCGCCGATTAGCCAGTTCTGCGGCGATCAACTTTTTCGCGTCATCGAGCACGTCCGCCGCGGGCCGAGTCGGTTCGTCGTCTTCGACGTATCCGAGCAGATCCTCCGCGGTGAAGAGAGCTTTGTGCTTCGCGTACAAGGCCGCCATCTCTTCGGGCGTGTACTCGGGCGCGGTCGCTTGATTCGACTCGTTCATTATCCTCTCCTTTGCGAGGGCTTTGATACGCAAATCGGTTTTCTCGACGCAAGTCCTTATGCGATCGACGTAAGTCCAATGATTTCGACGCCGACGCCGAATTACGTATCAAAGCCCCTTTGCGAGTGTCCACCGGGTTATATCACACGCCGCCCGGTTTTCCCCGCCCACTCTGCCTTGGCACGCCGCAAGTTGTCCGCCGGAATGTCGCGCCGG
>JANOSQ010000839.1:0-2921 GCA_031415915.1 Fimbriiglobus sp.
CAACGCATCGATCGGTGCGACTTTCGAGTCGTCCATGACTCCGTCCTCAGAAGATGGGTGACGGGTGAATTGCCCATCGTCTCATGCCGAGCTCGTTTCGGAAACCTCAATTGGGTAGGCTACCTCCTGCCGCTCGCCTTAAGCTTCCTCGATGCCGGCGGCACGACCCGCTTCGAACAAGATCTCCCCGCGTCGTCGACGGCCTTTCTCGACGGTATCCAACCCTACCGCGAAGGCCTCGCCTGGTACTGGCTGGCCGACCTGTGCGAACGCGAGGCGATCCCCTTCGCGCTCGGCCACGCCCTCACCAAAGGCCATCCACGGCGGCAAGGCCAAGATAGTGCTCCTCGCCGGTCTTGCCGTCCCAGCAGACCTACACCCCGCTGTCGAGCAGCCCGTACACCAGACCGTGGTAGTAGAGCAGCGACGATTCGACCGGCCCGGCTTTTTTGCTCACCCAGACTTTCTCCGGGGGCTTGCCCTTGCCCATCAAGCGGACGGCGTGGACTTTGCTCTCGCGCCAGAGTTGGAAGAAGACCATCCCGTCCCCGGCGACCAGGCTGGAGATGATCTCCCCGTTGAACGGCCCTTCCCCTTCGCCGTACTTCCAAAGCTCCTCGCGCTTCGCCGCATCGAACGCGGTGAGACGGTTCTGCCCCGGGACGAGAATGTCTTTCTGTCCGTGGTGCTCGACCAGCAGCGGTGTCGCGTGGGCGGTGCCGATGGGGCGATCCTTCTTCCAATCGACCTCGCCGGTAGTTTTGTCGAGGCCGACCAAAAAGCAGGGTCCTTTGTGGTTCCAGGGGAAGAGCACGCTGTCGTCGAGCACCAGCGGACTGACGGCGTAGCCCCACGCCATCCTGGGATCGCCGAATTCCCTCAGGAAGCGGCGGACCCAGACCGGTTTGCCGCCGTGGGTGTAGCGGGCGATATCCGCATTGCCGAAGGCGACGTACACGGCGTCCGCGGTGACGGCGGGCGTATTGACCGCGAGGTTCGACTTCTCGTGCGTGCGCTGATCGACGCCGAATCCGAAATCGTGCCGCCAGAGTTCCTTGCCCGTACCGCGGTCGAAAGCGAGCGTTAGGAGCGACTTCTTGTCCCCTTTTTTGGCCTGGCATGTGGCGAACACGCGATCCCCGTACACCACCGGCGAACTCGTCCCCCACCCCGGCAGCTCGGCCGACCAGATGATGTTCTCTTTCTCGGACCACTCGATCGGGAGCTCCCTCCCCTCGGCCACCCCGTCGGCGTTCGGACCCCGCCAGCGAGGCCAATCGGTCGACGGTTCGGCGGCGGACGATGGCCGTGCGATCAAGAAGATCGCGCCCAGAATCAACGGGAGCCGGATCGCGTGGGCACTTCGCATCATCGTCTCCGAGGGATAGCTACCTATGGTACCATCTGCCGATCCGACCATGTCGCCCTCCCGTTAACAAGGCAGTCTTCACCATGAATACACCCGACCGCACCCGCCGCTCGTTTTTGAAATCCTCCGCCGCCCTCGCCGCGACTGCACCCCTCGTGATCGGCGCCGAACCGGCCGAATCCGCCAAGCCCCTCATCGCATACGTCGGGACTTTCAGCTCCCCGCTCCGAGATGTGCTGCCGACCCAAGTGGATCTCCCGCCCGGCAACGGTCGCGGCATTCACCTGTTTCAGATGGATCGAACCACGGGAGCCTTTAAAGTCGCCGGCGTTCACGAGATGGGAACAAGCCCGAGTTGCTTGTGTGCGAATGCCGCGGGAACCCGCCTCTACTCCGCGAACGAAACGGATCGGGTCGGCAAGGACAAGGAAGGCACGGTCACCGCCTTCAGCATCGACCGCGCGGACGGGAAGCTGAAGCAACTCAACACCGTCCGCTCCGGCGGGGCCGGCCCGACCTACGTCAGCATCCACCCGGGCGGCAAATTCGTCCTCGTGGCCAATTACTTCGGCGGCTCCGTCGCGGTGCTGCCGATCCTCGAAGACGGAAGCTTGGGCGAAGCCACGGACGTCAAGATCGACGACGGCAAACCGGGCCCGACCAAAGCGGCGAACGCTCCGAAAGGAAGCTTCGCTTTCAGCGGTCATGACCGCACGCACGCGCACATGATCCAAGCCGACCCGTCTGGGCGATTCGTGCTGCACGTGGACTTGGGGCTAGACAAAATCTTCGTCTGGAAGTTCGATGCGAAGAAGGGAACGCTGACCGCGAACGATCCCGCCTCCGTCTCATTGCCACCGGGCGATGGCCCGCGACACTTCCACTTCCACCCCAATGGCAAGTGGCTTTACTCGATCCAAGAGGAAGGCTCGACGATCGTGCGGTTCGATTACGACGGCGACGCGGGCTCGCTGACCTCGCGTCAGACGATCTCCACTTTGCCGCCGAAATACGTCGGGAGCAACTTCTGTTCGGGGATTCTGGTCTCCCACGACGGCAAGTTCGTCTACGCGGGGAACCGGCTGCACGACAGCATCGGCATCTTTTCCGCCGATGCCGATGGGGGGTTGAAGTACGTCGGGGAAGAATGGACGCGCGGGGACTACCCGCGGAGCTTCGCTTTCGATCCCACCGGCGGATTCCTGTTCTGCTGCAACCAACGCGCCGACAACATCACCGCGTTCCGGGTGGATCGCAAAACGGGCGGGCTCGCTTTCACCGGGGACTACACTCCCGTGGGGAATCCGTCTTCGATCACTTTCGTCGATCTCGCGAAGAGTTGATCGCAGTTGCATTCCGCGACACTGCCAGCTGCAGCGCGCAAGACACCGACATCGAGTCGGTGATGGGGATCATCGCGATCGAAAGCGTTTGCATCCCCCCGCGGACACACCGCACGGTATAATTCACCACCCGCCGTACACCCGTCCGTCCCGAGTCCGATGATGCTCGACCTGCGCTTCGCTTTCGCCCTCTGTTGCATCGCCGCTCC
>JANOSQ010000840.1:0-7953 GCA_031415915.1 Fimbriiglobus sp.
TCCGGGGTATTCCGCAGCGGGGCGAACGGGCCGGCTTTCGTGCGGCTCACGAGCACGGTCGCCGGGTCGCCGAGCGTGTTCGCCAGCACGTTCTTGCGGATCGTTTCGGTCGTCCCCTTCACCGTGCGGGCGATGCCGGCGTCGTAATAGACCATGTACCAATTGGCGTGCGCCGTCGGCACCGTGTGAACCGAATCGGCGGCCGTGAGGGTGCCTTGGCCCGGTCGCCAAGGTACTCCGGTGAGGTCCTCCATGAACTCCCGGCAGTTGGCGGGCCGGTCGGCGGGGTTGGAGCGCATGGCCCGGCGGATGGCGAAGTCGATACGGTCGCTCAGGGTGCGCAGCACCGACTTCGGGGCGGGGAGGTCGTCTTTGGTCTTCTTCATCCAGCAATCGAGCGGGCTGGTTTTGGCGAAAGGCACGCGGCCCGTCACCATCATGTAGAGGGTCGCCCCGAGGGAGTAGATGTCGCAGCGGACGTCGGCGTTCTTGGCGTTGCGGAACTGCTCCGGGGCCATGAAGTGCGGGGTGCCGAGGCCTTTGCCCGTCCGCGTGAGGTTCATCTCGCCTTCGATGTCCTTCACGAGTCCGAGGTCGGTGAGCTTGGCGACGCCGGCGGCGGTCACGAGGATGTTGTCCGGCTTGACGTCGCGGTGGATCAACCCCTGTTTGTGGGCGCGGTGCAGCCCCTCGCAAACTTGGGCGATCAGGTGGAGGGCGAACTCTTCGGGCAGGGCCCCTTCCTTTTCGACCTTGTCGCCGAGGTTCAGGCCTTCGACGTATTCCATCACGAGGAACGGGCTGGGCATGATGCCGCAATATTCGATGGCTTTGACGACGTTCGGGTGATCGATGAGGCTGGCGGCGCGGAATTCCTGCTCGAATCGCCTGAGGAGCACCGGATTGCGGGCCGTCTCGGTCGGGATGATCTTGATGGCGACGATTCGCTGCGAGGTGCGGTGCCGGCCTTTGAAGACGGCGCCCATGCCGCCCTCGGCGATCATCTCGATGAGTTCGTAGTCCCCGATCTGCCGCAGGGCGGTTTGGGTGCCGACAGACATGGCGCAGACCCGGGGGCAGGGAAAATCGGACGGCGAACGGACGCTCAACGCCCTTAGCATAGTTCACGCGGCGCCAAAAACCGCGCAAAATCATTCCCGGCGAGCCGACCGTGTTAACGGCCGGGTGCCTTGCCCGAGAATGGTGCTTGCGGATCCCGGCGCCACCCGACCCTTGACAGGGTCGGCTCGCCATTGGAATCGGCCCGGATTTCCGCGCCGGCTCCGCGTGCGGGGCGTGTATGATGGGGGTAATGCGGGATGCGCCGGTTGGGGAAGGCTCTCCGGCGTCGGGGGAAGTTCCGGTCGCGCCTACCCGGCTTATCGATCTTCCGCGCTTTAACATCCGAGATCGCTTGTCATCGCCGTCGGCATCCGGCAAAATCGAGCGGAGCCGATAGTCCGAGCCGTCGATCGTCGTGGAGTCGCCCCATCTCGACCGGTTCCGCGTGAAGGAAGCCCCCCGTATGAAGCTTCTGGGATATATCCTCCTGCTTCTCAACCTGCTCGCCGGGGCGGCCGTCGTGTACCTCGCGTCGCAGTCGTGGGCGAAGCGCCAGGAGCAGAACGCCAACGCGCTGCGCTACTACTTGCACAACAACGGCATCCCCCAAGAAGGCACGCCGGTCGCGGCCGGCGCCGCGGACGATGCCACTGTGCCGATGCCCATTGCGATGGGCACCCACACCGTCGACAGCGTCAGCGTGAAGTTCCTCAAGGATCACTTCAAAGGCACCGAATCGGCTATCTACGCCGATGCCACGCCGCCCGCTTCCCGCATCGCCGAGTTGACGCGGTTGAAGGCCAAGTTCGACGGGGCCTATTCCGCCAAAGGCTCGGATGCCGAGAAACTGACGTTCCTCGTCGGCGGCTACAAAGGCGCCCGCTTCTTCCCCGGCCCGCTCGTCCTGCTCGCCGATTCTTTCGATGAGCGCCTGGCCTACAAAGCCCTCGCCGGGGAATTGTTCTGGCCCGCCGGGCGGCTCAAGGCGCTGAAGCCCGAAGAGATCACGGCCAATGCGAAGCGGGCCAAGGAAGTCATCGATGCCAAGTTCGACGCGGCCATCAACAAGGCCAACTCCGGCAAGTACACCGAAGACGTCGCCAAGATCGAGACCGCCAAGAAGACCATGCAGGATGCGGAAGTCGAAGCCAAGCGCGTGGCCGACGACCAAAAGCTGGCCGCGACCGCCTATCGCACCGAGATGGACGAAGTCCTGAAAGGCAACAAGCGCGAGATCGACGCCGCGGTGCAAGCGAAGTTCTACGAGTTCGTCGGCGACCCCAAGGGCGGCACCCTCGCGGAGGTCAAAGGCAAGACCCAACTCGCCGTCGAAAAGGTCACGGCTGCGGCCAACCAACTCCAAGCGACGATCCTGACGACCGGCCTCACGGCCCACGACGACAACGACCGCAAACGCCGCGGCACGATCCTGATGCAGTCGCTCGATTCGTCCGACGCTTGGCAGAAGCGGGTCGCCCTCACGGTCGGCCTCAACGATTACCTCGCCGGGGTGCAGGATCGCATCGAGCGCCAACCCGATTACCCGACCCGGCTCGACCGACTCCGCGACTACCAGACGATCAAGTTCTTCGAGAGCTACGACCGCGCCAAGGAACAAGCCCGCGACCTCGACCGCCTGGTTGACCGGCAGAAAGAAATCCGCATCGCCCTCGAGCAGCAAGCCGCGAAGGCGAAGCAGCTGCTGGCCCAACGCAAGACACAACGCGATTCGGCCAAGACGGACGCGGAAGCGACCGAAGCGACCCTCGGCGGCCTCGTGACCAGCCAAGACGCGGTCGAAAAGGAACTGTTCGCCCTGCAAAATCGAGTCGGGGCGATGCTGCGGACGAACTTCGACCTCGAAGATCAAGTGATCGCGGCCGAGAAGCGATTGCCGGAGAAGAAGTAGTGCCCCCGGAGTTTTCGCGATGACGTTCTTCGGCAAATTCTTCGTCCTGCTCAACACCGTGGCGGCGTTCGCGCTGCTGTCGTGGGGCTTCTCCATCTACACGAACCGGGTCGATTGGACCGAAGTGAAGGACGGCGACAAGAAGCTCACCGAGCGGACGAAGGAACTCAACGACGCCCTCCTGCCGACCCAGCGCGAACTCGCCCGCGGGATGAACGCCACCGCCGCCGCCGAGACCGAAGTCGAACGGCGCCGCGAGCAGATCCAACGCCGCAACGCCGAAGCCGAGACCGGCAACTTCTACGATCTCACCGGCAAAGGCGGGTTCATCGACGAGACGGCCACCGAGAAAGTCTTGGGCCTCGACGGCCAACCGCTGCGGGGCGTCGGGATTCTCCAACAGGAGTTGTCCACGGAAGTCGAGCGCGCGACGGCCGCGGCCAAGCTCTTCGACGAGGCCCGCAAAGACCAAGCGGGCTTGTCCGACGAAATCACCGCCTTCGACAAGAAGAACGCCCGCTTGAAAGTGCTGCTGAAGGATCTCCGCGACGAGGAAATCTTCCTCGCCGACGCCCGGGTGAACTGGGACGAACAACTGGTGACTTTGCAGAAGCGGAACAAGCAGCTCCAAGACAAACTGGCCGCCATCGCCCAGTTGCAAAAAGAACTCAAAGCCCTGCGGCCCGATCCCGCGGACACGGCCCTCCGGCCGATCGGGAAATAACTCAACGCCAGTCGCCTTCGGAGTACCGCCCATGACCGCGCTCGGCAAAATGATGGTGATCTTCGTCTTCCTGCTCTCGCTGGTGTGGGCCGGGATGGTCGTCAATTCGTGGGTCACGCGCACGAACTGGAAGGCCGAGGCCGACAAGCAAAACAAGATCGCCAAGGAGAACTACGAAGGGGCCAAGTCGATCGGCGAGCAAGCCAAAGCCGACCGCAGCGCCTCCGATGCGAAAGCCGCGGCGCTCCAGGCCAACGTCGACCGCCTCCTGCAGCAACTCGTTGAGCAGCGTGACCAGTCCAACAAGCTTTACGCTGCCTACGACACCAAGCTGAAATCCGACCGCCTGAGCGATACCAAGGTCGCCGATCAGCTGATCGAAATCACCAAGTTGCAAAACCAAGTCGATTTGCAATTGGCCAATCTCAAGGTCATGGAAGCCGACCTGAACAGCCAAATCCGGTTGACCGAGCTGAACCAGAACGAGCGCAACGCGGCCATCCGCGCCGCCAACGCCGAGAAGCAGCGGGCCGAATTGCTCGTCGCCCGCATCACCGCTCTCACGGAAGAACTCGCCGTCGCCAAGCTCGGCGGCAAAGGCAACGCCCGCCCGCTTCCACCGGATGAGTTCCGCGGCACCGTGCTCAGCTACGAATCCGGGTTTATCGAAATCAGCCCCGGTCTGAACGCCGGCCTCAAGCCCGGCACGATGCTCAACATTGTCCGCATGATCGGCAACAAGAAGTACATCGGCACCATCCTCATCGGCGACCAAGTCGATCCGGACAAAGCCGTCGGAACCTGGCAACCGCCGTTCGGCGTCAAAGTCCCCAAGGGCGATGACTTCCCCAAGAAGGGCGATGAAATCGTCCCGATGAAGTAGCGATTGCTCTTTGTTAGCCGGACGCGCCAGCGACGGCTACGAACTGGATCTCACAGTTTGCTGGGACATTCTCCGTCCGATACGTCGCCGTCGCTAGCGCGTCCGGCTAACAAGACCGAGTCCGACCATGGCCAAGAAGAAATCGAAACCGGCGAAGTTGAAGCCGGTCGATGCGGACGAAATCCCGAAGCCGAAGCTCCGCCGCGTCCGCGAGGACGACGAAGCCGAATTGACCGCGCCCAAGACGCGCAACGACGTCTTCACCGGGCTCGCCGCGCTGTCGCTGATCGCCCTCATCGGCGCCGCCGTCTTCTTCTACCAAGATCACGAAGCGACGGCGCTGGAGTCGCTGGCCGCGCCCGCCGTCACCGTCCCCTCGGCCGCCTCGCTGACCGACGTCGCGGCACCCAAAGGCAAGAACTAACATGGCGAAGACATCCCCCTACGCGGCCCCGAAGCCGATCTACCGCGACGGCGGCTACACAGGCATTCTGTTCTTCACGATCCTCGCCATCGCCGTCGGCATCGGCCTGCTCGCGATGGAGTATACCGAAGACTACGACGGGAACTCCGAAGGCACCGGCACACCCGCGGCTCTGACGGTGAAGTCGCTGATCGACTCCGAGAAGAAGTCCACCACACCCGCCCCCGCCCCACCCGTCGAACCACCGATGGCGCCGTAACGTAAGGACGAGCCGGACGCGTCGGCGACGGATCGATCCAACTCAGCGAAAGTGAACTCCTCGCCCTGCCGTCCGTCGCTGACGCGTCCGGCTCGTATTGAGCAATCGCTCTACCCTGTGGCCACCAATCGTTTCTTCGCGGCGGGGCCGTTCAATTCCCGCAGGGCCGTGCGGCCGACCCAGCGCGGGGCCGATTCCCCCGTGTCGATCAGCCGGTGGCAAGCCGCCGTCGCGGCGGTGTGCAAAGCCCAGCTGCGGCCGCCGATCCCGCGGAGCGCCCAGACCAGACCTTTCTTCACGAAGTTCCGCCCGTCGATCGCAGCCTTCTCGACGAGCGGCAGGCATTCGGCGAATCGGCCGTCCGCGGCGTGCTTATCGTGGAGGGCGACGCTGGCCAGCAACGCGAAGGCCGCGCGGCGCTCGAACTCCGCTCGGCGATTGCTCCACTGCTTTACCTTGCGGAACGCGTACGGCGTGCGGTCGAACAAGTGGAAGCAGACGGTATCGCAGATGGCCCAGTTGTCGAAATCCTTGCACCAGCGCTCCATCTGAGCGGGTGCGACCTTCGCCGGCTCGTCGATCAGCGCCGCCAGCATCCGCGCTTCGTACCAGCCGGTGGCCCACAACCCGGCCGCGAGGTCGTGATTCTTCCCGAGTTCCTTGGCCAACACTTTGATCGTCGCCATCGACACGCCGAAGGAACGGGGCGCGACGATCCCGAACCGCGCGAGGTTATCGCGGTCTTTCTGCGTGCTGTGATTCTTCAACCAATCGAGTGCGGATTGCACATCGTCGGCTTTGGATCCGCCCGCGTTCTCCGCGATGCGGGCTTTCACCAATTTCTCGACCAGCGCCGACGGAAGCGGCGTCCCTGCGGGGAAGCGGATGGTGCCCTTGCCGGTATCGAAATCCGCGAGTTCCTCGGCGTGGGCTTCGACCGTCGAGCCGCTCATCGGGTAAAAGGCGCAGTGCTTGACCGTGGCGCCGAGGGCCACGAGGGGCTTGCCGTGCAAACGGAATGCGGCCAAGCCGTAGCCGACGTATTCTTCGGCGCCGGGTGCCGCCGCGCGGATGACATTGCGGAGTTTTTCGAGCGCGGCCCGTTGGTCGTGGCGGAACGCGGCCAAGCACTCGTCGAAGGTTTTGGGTTTCGACGCCATCGCGCCCGCCACTTCAGATGGTGTGGTACGGCTTCACGAGCCGGATCGGGGTTCCGTTGATCTCCGTGAGTTCCCCGCTCCACGCCGTTTCGTAGAGCCGTTTCAAGTCGGCGGTATCGTCGTCGGTCAAGACGCTGTGGTGCCCGTAATTCATGATGCTGAAAGGCTTGTGCGCGCCGAAGATTTCGCTCGCCCACGCGGTCTCGCTGACGTTGGCGAAGAAGTGCCGCAGGCCGAAGATGTGCCCGATTTCGTGGACGAGCGTTTCCACTTGCTCGGCCGGAGTCTGCTCGAGCATCTTGGGATAGATGACCAACTCGTGCCGGCCGGCGTCCGGGAAGAAAGCGCTGGCCAAGACGCAGCCGTCGGCGTTGCAGCGATCGGTGGAACGCACCACCACTTCGAAATCCCAGGCGTCGTCCCGCTTGGCGAATTTGACGGGCACGGCGTCGCCCCACGCGACGAGGGCGGCGCCGAAGAGTTGTTCAATCGCGAGTTTCGCGGCCTCCGGATCCTCGAACGCCAGCAGGGAACGCTCTTGGAATCGCCAGCGCAGGGTCGAATCTTTCGCCCAGAGCGGGATGAATCCTTCCGAAGCATGCAGGACGATTTCGAGCGGCGAGCGATTGTGTGCGGTCGCATGCCCGCGGGTGTCCGTGTCGCAAATGGCGCCGGGGCCAAAGACGTGAATCTCCGGAGACGCGGCGGGAACGGCCTTCTCGGTGCTCCGGATCGAAAAGGGATTGGCCCGGGTCGGGGCGGGGCGCAGCTTCGGGGCGGCGGTGCGTTTCGTAGCCATGGCAATCCGTTCATCGATGGGGAAGTGATGGTCGAGCGACCGGGTGAATGTGAGGGAATATCCACAGCGGGACGCCTGCTGTCAAGTAAAAATCTCCCCGCCTGCCCGTCTCACCCGCCCAGCTTCGCTTTGGCTTCGTCGAGGATCGCCTTGGTCGCGGTGGCGCCGACGCGGGTCACGCCGATGGCGCGGACTTCCAGCAACTTCTCGTAGGTGCGCACGCCGCCGGCGGCTTTCACCTGCACGTGCGCGGGGCTGTACTGCCGCATGAGTTTGAGGTCTTCGACGGTCGCCCCGGTCTCGGCGTAGCCGGTGCTGGTCTTCACCCAATCGGCCCGCAGTTCGCCGCAGATCTTGCACAGCTCGATCTTGTGTTCGTCTTTCAAGAAGGCGTTTTCGAAGATCACCTTCACCTTGGCCCCGGCGCGGTGGGCGACTTCGACGACGCCCGCGATGTCGTGGGCGACGAAGTTCCACTCCCCGCTCAAGACTTTGCCGATGTTCACGACCATGTCGAGTTCGGTCGCCCCGTCGGCGAGGGCCTGTTCGCTTTCAAACATTTTGACCCCCGGCAGGTGCCCACCGTGTGGGAAGCCGATGGTGGTGCTCGCCCGCACGGTGGATCCCGCGAGGAACTTGGAGGCCAAGCGCACGGCGTAGGGTTTGATGCAGACGGAGGCGACGTTGTACTCCCGCGCCAGCAGCAACCCGCGTTCGAGTTCAGCATCGGTGA
>JANOSQ010000841.1:0-17178 GCA_031415915.1 Fimbriiglobus sp.
CAACGCATCGATCGGTGCGACTTTCGAGTCGTCCATGACTCCGTCCTCAGAAGATGGGTGACGGGTGAATTGCCCATCGTCTCATGCCGAGCTCGTTTCGGAAACCTCAATTGGGTAGGCTACCTCCTGCCGCTCGCCCAAGGGCGGTTCACTCGGTTCTGCCGTGAACGTCCCTTACAGGGCCGAAGAATCATTGCGGTCCGGTACCCAGGCCTGCGCCGAAGCGGCTCCGACCTGGGCTGACAGAACGTGCCTTTCAGGCCCGAAGGATGGGATCGTCTTCAGTTCGCACTGAACGGCGGCGGGAACTGCCGGCCCGGCGGTCGGAGTGCCTCCTTACTTCCCTCACTCCGCCATCTTCTTCGCCCGCTTCAACTCGAGCAACACCTTCGCTTCGGGCCGCTGCTTGTAGAACGGATCGAGGGGATAGCACCCGGACACGAGGCCGTTGCGCGGCGCCGTCGTGCAATCGCTGAACGTCCGGCAAAGGCGCTTGACTTGAACCCCGCGGCCATCGAGCACATCCGCGGGCAACTCCGGGTAGCACAGGACCATCCGACCGAGGCCGATGGAATCGACCGAGCCGTTCCGCACGGTCGCTTGGCCGACGTGCGGCAACCATTCTTGCAAGTAGGTGTACCCCGAGCCGACGAAGAAGAGCGATGGCGCCGCCCGCTTCAACCGCGCCGTGACCTCGATTTGCCGGGCGACGCCGACGAGTGGTTCTTCGGGGCTGAGGTAACCGTCCGAAGGCGGGAAGACCGCCGGCCGCTGGAGGTGCGGCGTGTAATACGGGCTACCCGCCGTGGTGCAGACGAGCTGGACTCCGAGTTGTTCGAGCAATTTCACGAAGCGGATCGGTTCCGCGAGGTCGATGCCGGTGCCGGTGCCATCGCCGCCGAAAGCGTAGGGGTAGTTGCCCGACGTTGAAGATTCACCGATGCCCCTGTAACCGGGTCGGAACGGAGCGAAGTCGATGGCGCTGAAACGGACTCCCAACCCGAGTCCCGGAGCGGCGGCGCGCAGGCCCTCGACGATCTCGCGCAGGAAACGCGTGCGGTTCTCGAAACTCCCCCCGTAGCGGCCGGGGCGATCGACCGCCGAGAGGAATTCGTGGCCCAAGTAACCGTGGCAGTGCTTGAGATCGACGAAGTCGAACCCGAGTTCGGCCGCGAGTTTCCCCGCCGCCACGAAGTCGGCGACGATGGCTGACACGTCGCTGTCACTCAAGATCGGGTGGTCGGCGGGGAGGCCGAACTTCGCATCGAGAACCGGGTGCCGGTACAGAATTTTCGGCTCCATCCGGCCCTTGTCGTTCGGCCGGGCGAAGCGGCCCGAGTGGGTGAGTTGCAAGCCGACGATCAAGCCATCCGGATCACCGTGGGCTTCTTTCAACGCGTCGAGCAGACCGCGGATCGCCGGGGCCGTTCTCCGGTTCAGCATCAATTGGTTCGGGTTCGCCCGGCCGTCGGGTCGCACCGCCACCGCTTCGCCGCCCCAGATGAGCTTCGCCCCCGATTCGCCGAAGCGGCGCCAGCGCCGCACCGTGAGATCGGTGGGGCAGCCGTCGTTCGTACCGTCCCAGCCTTCCATCGGCAGGATGCAAAAGCGGTTGCCGATAGTGCGGCCATCGTTCAGGGGAAACGGTTGCGCGAGCGGGCCGGTCGGCTCCAGAACTTCGTCGAAAGGGATGCTCGCCCCGACCGCGTCGAGGTGGGCTTGGAACCCCCCGGCCGACTTCAACTGGGCGATGCGTTTGATGGGGGTCATGCCAAGCTTCCCGCCAATGTTTCGAGTCGGTCGAGGATGTCCTTCAACACGGCCCGGTCGGAGTCGGGGCGCTGCGGGCTGTTGGGGTGGGTGTTGTCGCAGTCGATCCAGCCGCGCAACTTGAGGAACATCGCGGCCGAGTGTTTGTACGCCGGCACCGGCGGGCGGAAGGCGAAGAAGCCGAGGTACTGCAAGAGGTCGTTGAGTTCGTAGAAGCCGGGGTTCCCTTCGAGCCAGAGGCGGTCGCGCAGGGCGAACTCCGCGGGGGCGAAGGTGCTGAGGCCGAGGAGGTAATCGCTGCCGTACTGCACCATGTCGATGGCGAGGTCGTTGCCGCTCAGGACCATGAAGTCGGGTCGGATGCGGTCGCGGAGTTCCAGCCGCTGCCATTCTTCGACGCGGTGGAGCGAGGAGTGTTTCGCACCGAAGCACCCGGTGATTCCGAGCAAGCCCGCGTAGGTCTCGAGATCGTAGATCGCGCCGAACGGGGCGAACTGCTTCCCGAGTTCGAAGGCGAGAAACTTCCCGCAATGCTCCCCGATGCGCCGATAAGACTCCACGATCTCCGGGCCGGGTTGATTGGTCAACCCGTAGGACTGGAAGATGATCGGCGTGCCGCGGTGCTTCAAGATGGGGTCGATGGCGCGGCGGTAGGCGTCGAAGTCGAATTTCGCCCCCGGCGAATCGGCGACGTAGGCCCCCGCGACGTAATCGACGTTGGCCAATCCGCACACGAGCGCCTCGGTGAGGCCGAGCACCCAATTCCTGGTGCGTTCGTCGATCGAGTCCGCGAAACCGGTGTCCATGTTGACGGCCGGAATCAAGCTGTTGCGGAGCGTCCGCGAGAGTTGCGTCCCGAACCCGTCCGGATCGACGTCGCCGTTTTCCCGGAACGGCAGCAGGATCGCCGACAGGCCGGTGATCTTCCGCTCCGGGTGGAGCATCGCAATGGGGTCGAGTGTCATCGGCGTGTCACCCGCGCAGGAACGTGAGGAAGTTGTCTTTCAAAAACATCCGCGCATCGCGCTCGATCTCGGCTTCGGTCAGGGGCCAACCGGCCGCGAGCAAGTCCGAATACTTCTCCGTCAGCACGCGGCCGATGACGGTGCGCGAATGGTCCCATTTGTAGATGAGCTGATCGAGCACCCTCGCGTCGGAGTGTTGAGGAATCACGGACGTACCGAGGAGTTCGATCCGCATCCGGGTGATCTCGTCGATGAGCGACGGGTTATTGAGGAACCACCAGCAGCCGAAGGGCATGAGGTTGCCGAACTTCCGGGCCGCCACGGCGAGTTCGTGCTGGTTCTCGCGGGCCAGCATCGTGGCGAAGAAGCGGTTGGCCGGGAACCGCTGACAGAGCGATGTCACCGCTTCGACGGACGCCAGGCCACCCATGTCGGCGGCGTCGCGGAGAGCCGGGTTCACGCCGCGGCGACTGCCGATCATCATGGCGAAGGGGATGTTCCGCTCCTCGCAAACGGGGAGCACGATCTGCTCCAGTATCTCGGACGACCGGAACTCCGGGGGCAAGCTGACGGCGCAATAGATCGCGCTCACGCGATCGCACCATTCATTGAGGAACCGCTTCACTTCGGCGATGGTCGCCACGGTCAATTCCAATCCGACGGCGTAGCCCCACTCGGCGAGTTTCTTCCCGGCGGTCGGCCAATCCAAGATCAAAGGATCGAAGCGCAGCACCCCCGTGAATCGATCATCGTAATCGATCCCCGCGAGCCAGCGGGCGCGCTCATTGTCATCGAAAACGGCGTTGGTCATCGTGATCGATTCGACGTTGGCCAGTTCCATGACGAAATCGATGTAGTCGTTCGGATTCTGTTCGCGGAACCACTGTCGGTGGCTTGTCAGCGACTTCACCCCCGGGTCCAACCCCAGTGTCGACAGCGTCGTGACGACCCCCCGACAGGCTTCCGAGAGTGGGGTTCGTTCCACGAACAAGTGCTTCCAAATATGGTCGGCTCGTTCGGACTTGGTCATCGCCCAGAACTGCTCGTAGGGCAGTATCGTCGCCGGCACGACGCGGAATACCTCGGCGACGAGGTAGTGGTACGTCAGCAAGTCGTCGAGTCCCCAGAGCATCAACCCGTCCGGCCCGCCGCTGCCGAAACTCGGCGGGTAAAGGTGCGTGTGCATATCCACGACCGGCTGCGCCGCGAGGATGCGCATGACGAGCGCGGCTAGTGTCGGCGAGCCGGACTCCGTCAGGAGTCGGGTGGCGTGGGTCATCGTTCACTCCTCCAATCCGGCGGCGAAGTCGGCGGGGTCGTCATCCACCGGCGGGGCGGTTTCTTGCGCCGGCTCCTCCAACTTCGCGACCGCCTGCGCTTTCCGGATCGTCTCTTCGGTGCTCGTCGGGTCCACTTGTTCGCACGTCTTCGTCAACGCGTCGGCGATGGCCTTCATGTCGGCTTGCCACCGCTGGGGTTCGACGCCCGCCGGTGTCAGTTGGCCGAACTCCTCGGTCATCAGAATCAGCCGGAGGCAGTGCCGGAAGATCAAGCCCTCCTGCTTGGCCAAGTCTTTGTGCGTGATGAACGTGTTGAAGTTCCCGCCGAGTTGGAGCAGTTCCCCCGCGGCCCAAACCGGTGTCGTCGTCAGGTCGAGGACGTCCGGGTGCGTGGCGTCGAAGAGCATCCGCACCTTGTCCGCGAGCAGCGGCGGTCGCTCGTCCCACGGCACGAAGTCATCTTCGTCGTCGTCCCCCTCGTCCTTCGGCACCACGGCTTGGATCAACCCTTTCTGAATCAAAGCCGGGTCGATGCGTTCCGTTTGAAGCGGCCCCGGGATCAGACTGAACGGCACCCGCACAAACTTGAGCAGCGGCCTCGGGAGTTCGAGCACGCTCTCGAAAATCTGCATCCGCTCCTCGGGGCTGGCGAGGCCCAAGTGCTCCATGAGGAACGCCCCGTAGAGGGGATGCACAGCGCGGAAGGCGAGCAGCTTCTCGAGATCCGGCGTGGGGTTCGCCGAGACCGGCGTATAGACCGGCGCCGGGTTCTCCGCAGAGAAAATCACCGGCGGTGCCTCGGGATCGGGCGGCGGAGGCGGCGGAGGATCGAGTTGCACGAAGCCCCGTTCGTGCAGGATCATCAGCATCCGTTGCAGTTGCTTCATCCCCGCTTCGATGCGCGGCTGGTCGAGCAAGCGCTTCCGCACCACGGCCCGGATCTTCTCGATTTCGGGCGACGCTTTCAGCAAGTACGCCAGCAAGCGCCACGGCAGCGGCCCCTTGGAATAGAGTCGCGCCGGCGCCGCGCCCTGCAGCTTTTCAAAGTCGGATTCCGTCCAATACTTGCGCTGGTTGTTCCGGCTCGGCTTCTTCTTCAGCATCTCCTTGCGTTTCTTCAACAGGCCCGGATCTTTGGTCAACTCCGGGATTTGCTCGAACAGTTTCTTCCACTTCACCAGTCGAATGTCGTCGTCGTGCGGCACGGCGAACACGAAACCTTCTTTGTCGAACTGCGGTCGGCCGGCCCGGCCGAAGATTTGGTGCGCCGAACTCGGATCGATCACCTTCTCTTTGCCGAAGGGGCCTTTGACGAGCGACGTGAGCACCACCGACCGCGCCGGTAGGTTGATCCCCGAAGCGAGCGTTTCTGTGCAGAGCGCGACGCTGAGCAACTTCTTCTCGAACAGAAATTCCACGACGCGGCGGTACTTCGGCAGCAGCCCCGCGTGGTGAACGCCGACGCCGCGCCGCAGCATTTGCTTCAGCTTGGGGCCGATGCCCTGCGGCCAATCGAGTTGATCGACTTCTTTCTGCAACGCGGTCTTCTGCGCCGAGTTCAGCAGGTCCAAGCCCTTCAATTGCTCGGCAATGCTCCAACATTCGTCCCGGTTGAATGCAAAAACGAGCGCCGGGACTTTCCGCGTCGCGTCGTCCCCTTTGGCGAGATCGACGAGCAGATCGTTCAGGAATTCGTCCGGCACCCAGCGGTACGTCAGCGGGATCTTGCGCTCTTTCCCCTCGGCCAGTTCGAGCTTGCGGCCGTGCATCCGGTCGAGCCAATTGAGGAACTCGACCGAGTTGCCCACGGTGGCGCTCAGCAGCAGCAGGCGGATGTGCTTGGGCAGCATGTTCAGCGAGAGTTCCCAGACGATGCCGCGCTCGGGGTCGGCGAAGCTGTGGAATTCGTCCATCACCACGGCGGACACATTGGCGAAATCGAAGCCGTCTTGGTGGAGCAATCGGTTGAGCAGAATCTCGGCGACGACGACGAGGACTTTCGCTTCGGGGTTCACCTTGCGGTTGCCCGTGACCAATCCGACGGCGTCGCGGGGGAAGCCCCAGCGCTCGGCGGAGGCTTGCATCTCATGGAATTTCTGTTCGGTCAGCGCGATCAACGGTGTCGTGTAATAGGCGACGCTGCCGGTGTGCAGCGCTTCGTACAAAGCCGCTTGCGCGATCAGCGTTTTACCGGTGCCGGTGGGGGCGCAGACCATGACGCCTTGGTCGGAGGTGAACCACGCCAGCAGCGCCTCCTCCTGCACCGGGTAGGGCGGGTAGGGCAACTGCTCGAAATATTTGGTCGCCAGTTCGTCGCGGGTGAATGCCATGGCACTAGGTTAGCGGAATCGGCTCACGCGTGCGATTCGGCATTGGCCCGGCGGCGGCGGAAGGCTTCGATCACGGCGATCAACCCGACCACGACGGCGATCCCGCCGAGGCCGAAGGCGATCTCCCGCTGCTTCAATCCGACCCCGTCGGTTCGCTCCGCGTCGAGCTGATTGCGTTCGAGCAACTTGCTGGCGCCGTCTTTCCGCTTGCGGATTTCGAATTCGTCGTAGAGTTCGCCGTCGGCCGTGCGGGCTTCGAATGTCAGCTTGTCGCCGTCGACGCGGATGAGTTGGTAGAACTGCTTCTTCGACGCGTTCGACATCATCCAGGGTTGCACCGCGACGTCGTACAGCTTGGGTCCGCTGACCGACACGACGTACACAGCCCCTTTTTGATCGTAGTCCGCTGCGCCGAGCAGCGGGTTGTCGTCCCGCATCAGGCCGCTGCGGCCGTAGCAGTGGTCGTGCCCCTGCAGCACGAGATCGACGTCGTAGCGGTCGAAGATCGGCCGCCAATACTTCCGCACGGCTTTGTCGGCATCCCCCTTGGCCCGGCCGCTGGCGGTCGAGTACAGCGGGACGTGGAACGTCACGATCGTCCATTTGTTCGGGTTGTTCTTCAAGGCGTTTTCCAACCAGATCGTCTGCTCCGCTTGGCGCTCCATGGAGTTCAAGCAGATCGTGCGAACCCCCTGCACGTCGAGGTAGTAGCAAGTTTCTTCCAACCCTTTCGGCCCGTGTTCGGGCAGGGTGAACTGCGCCCGCCAATGCGGGGCGACGACCGCCGGCCGCGATTTCTTTGTCTCGGCGAGTCCGCCGCCGATGAGCGCTTCCCGCGCGTCGAGCTTCAACTCCTCCTCGGACTTCGGCACCTGCCCGTACTCGTGGTTGCCCGGCGACGGGATGCTCGGGATCATGCCGTTGATGAACCCGGCCGCGCCGTGCCATTCGCCCCATTGACTGTCGCTCGTGCCCGTGGTGATGAGATCCCCCGCGTGCAGGATGAATTTCGCCTTGGGCATGTCCGAATACGCTTGGCGAATGAGCCGCGACCAGTGCCGTTTGATTTCGTCTTGGGCGTCGCCGACGTAGATGAACCCGAACGGTTCGGGGGTGTCGCTGGCCGTTTCGAATTGGAACCACTCGCTCCAGTTCGATTTCTCGCCGACGCGGTAGACGTACTTCGTCCCCGGCTTCAACCCGGTGAAGGTGACGCTGTGGTAGTGGGCCTCATTGCTGCTCGATTTGAGGAACTCGGTCTTGGCGGGCGCCGACTTCGCCAGCGCGCCGGCGTCCTTGGAATTGAGCGGATCGAAGCTCGGTCCCGGGGCGGACTCGGCGATCTGGCCGGTGCCCGCTTTCACGCCGGTGTTCGTCCGCCACGTCACCGATTGCGTCGTGGTCGGATCCCCGCTCCAAGTCAGGATCACGCGATCCGGCACCGCCGTGGGGTTCTGCGCCGCCGCGGGCAGAAACGGGACGAAGACGGCCAACACGACGAGGCGAAAGACATTCATGTTCGATTTCCGCGCCGCACCTTCGGTAACATGGGTTTAACCCAGTGGAATGCCGGGAGTACCCCGGTGCAATCGAATATTCCGCGGAATTGTCCGCGAACCGCCCGACCAACCCGCACGAGACGAACGATGATCCTCCTGATACTCGCCGCGTTGCTTCAATTGCCACCCCGAGCGGGCGAGCCGTTCCGCGCCGATCTCGTCGTCAAGAACGCCAAGATTTGGACGGGCGATCCGAAGACGTCGGAATCCACCGCGATCGCGATCCGCCGCGGTGAGATTGTCCGCATCGGTACCGACAAAGAGATGGATGGGTTCGCGGCCGCGAAGGTGATCGACCTCAAAGGCAAACGGGTCGTCCCCGGTTTCTACGACAGCCACCTGCACGTCCTCGGCGGCGGGTTGCAACTGGCCCGCGTCGAACTGAAAGATTGCGCCGACGAAGCGGAATTCGGCAAACGTTTGAAAGCCTTCGACGAAACCACCCCCACCGACCGCTGGATGCTCGGCGGCAACTGGGATCACGACCGGGCCTTCGGCGGCAAACTGCCGACGGCCGAGATGCTCGACAAGTACGCCCCGAATCGGCGGATCTTCCTCCGCCGCTACGACGGCCACATGGCACTGGCGAACAACGCGGTGCTCAAACTCGCGGGGATCACCGCCGAGACCAAAGACCCGCCGGGCGGCGTCATCGAACGATTGAAGGACGGCAAAACCCCCTCGGGCATCCTGCGCGACAACGCCATGGACTTGGTCGGCCGGTTCGTGCCGGAGCCGAGCGCGGACGAAATCCGCGAGGCCGTGCGGGCCGCGCAACTCGCCTTCGCCAAGGCGGGGATCACGAGCGTCCAAGACATGGAGGGCAATTCGACGGAGACGCGGAAACTCTATTTCCAAACGGTTCAACGGCTCGCGGCGGACGACACGCTCACGGTGCGGATCGATCTTCGCTGGCCTATCGCGCAGCAGAAAGATCTAACCACCCTCGGCGTGACGGCGGGCTTCGGCGGGGATTTCTTCCGCATCGGCGGGGTCAAGGGATTCATGGATGGATCTCTCGGCAGCAGCACCGCGAAGATGTTCGATGGGTACGCCAGCGATGCGAAAGTCACGGGCGTTTGGGTCACGGAACCGGACACCATGAAGCGGATGGTGACCACCGCGGACAAGGCCGGGCTGAGTGTCGCCATCCACGCCATCGGCGACCGAGCGAACTCCGCGCTGCTCGATTTGTTCGCCGAAGTCGCCACCGCCAACGGCCCGCGCGATCGCCGCTTCCGCATCGAGCACGCTCAGCACCTGCGGGCCGAGGATGTGAAGCGGTTCCCCGCAGGGAACGTCATCGCTTCGATGCAGCCGTACCACCTCATCGACGACGCCCGCTGGGCCGAGGCGCGGATCGGGGCGAAGCGGTGCGAGTCGTCGTACTGCTACCGGAGTTTGCTCGACGCCAAGGCGAAACTGGCCTTCGGCTCCGATTGGCCGGTGGCGCCGCTGAATGTGTTCGAAGGGATCGACGCGGCCGTGAATCGCCGACCGCTGGACGGGAAACATCCGAATGGGTGGTATCCGGAACAGAAGATCACGGTCGCCGAAGCGGTCGCGGCCTACACGAGCGGCAGCGCGTTCGCCGGGGGCGTCGAAGCCAAACGCGGCATGCTGAAAGAGGGGATGCTCGCCGATTTCGCCGTGCTGTCGAAGGACATCTTCGACCCCGCGGAGAAGGACCAGATGACGAAGACGACGGTCGAGATGACCGTCGTCGGGGGGAAGATTGTGTGGGAGAAGAAGTAGGCCGCGTTATCGCATCCCTTCCGTCTTTCCTTTCGGCTCGGTCGATTCGCGGATGAGCAGCGTCAGCTTCAACCCGGCGGCTTCGGCCCACTTGCTGGTCGGGGCGAGCTTCATGACCTTGTCGAAGCAGACTGCCGCTTCCTTGGGTTTGCCCTTTTCGATCCACGTTTCGCCGAGGGCGAAGTAAGTCGCGGCGTTGCGGGCGTCGAGTTGCTCCGCGGCGATCAGCAGTTTCTCCGGGTCGGCTTTCAGCTTCGCCACGAGCAGCTTGGCATCCTTTGCTTCGGCGTCGGCCCCGAAGTCGGCTTGGATGCGCTCGCACCATTCCAAGCACTCCCCGAGGCGCTCGGTCTGGTAGGCGTCCTTCGCCAAGCTCAGCATTTCCCGCGCGGACTGCACCTGCGCCACGGCCACCGGTTTCGCGGGGGTCGGGATTTTGGCGATGGCCACCGGCGCCGGTACCGGCATCGCGTTCAGCGCCTTCTTGCAGTTGTCGGCGAACTGATCCGGCGGAAGGTACCCCGCGAGGAACCCGTAGATCTTCCCGTCCGGCCCGGCGATCGCGGTCGTCGGGTAGACCGTGACCCGCATCGCCTTGGCGAACTCGGGCTCTTTGGTCGCATCGATCTTCAGCGGGATAAACTTCGCGTTGAGGAACGCGACGATGTCCCGGTCGGCGAAGGTGTGGCTCTCCAGTTTCCGGCAGTAGAAACAATCCTGCGAACCGATGACGACGAGCAGGGGGAGCTTCTTGGTTTCGGCTTCCTTGCGGGCGGCGGTGTAGTCGGTTCGCCAAGGGATCGGGTCGGCGGCTTGGATCGGGGACGCCCCGATCAAACACCAAAGGCCGAGGAATCCGGAGGCTCGCAAGGTGGGTGAATTCATAAATGCTCCCTCAGAAGGGCGACGGCGCCCGTTGCGACGAATCGAATCGCAGTCCTTGCGATCTGGGCCAGCTTGGCGACCGGCAATCCCGTGCCCCGTTAGCCGGATGCGCGAGCGACGGCTACGAACCGGGCACTCGGACGACACAAGACACTCCGTCACCCGTATCGCAGCCGTCGCTAGCGCGTCCGGCTAACTTGCCGGCGGACGTCTAACAATCCGGCGGACCACACTCACGCCCGAGGGTGGGCTTTGTGGTAGCTCTGCTGCATCCGAGTCGTCGTGACGTGGGTGTACACCTGCGTCGTCGCCAAACTCTTGTGGCCGAGCAGTTCCTGCACCCCGCGGATGTCGGCCCCATTGTCGAGCAGGTGCGTCGCGAAGCTGTGCCGGAGCGTGTGCGGGGTCGTGCGCGGATCCAACCCGGCGCGTTGCAGGTGCGCCACGAGCAAGCGGCCGACACTTCGGGTCGTGAGGCGGCCCCCGGCTTTGTTCAAAAAGATCGCTTCGCCAACGGCCCCGACGCTCGCCAGCAATTCCTTGCGATCCCCGAGCCACGTCTTCAGCGCGCCGATGGCCTGATCCCCGAGCAGTGCGAGGCGCTCCTTCTTCCCCTTCCCGCGGATGAGCAGCACCCCGTCGCCCAAGTCGGCGTCGCCGAGATTCAACCCGCAGAGTTCGGAGACCCGCAACCCGGCGGAATAGAGCGTCTCCAGCATGGCCCGATCGCGCCGGCCGAACGGCGACAACGCCGACGGACTCGCCAGCAACTTGCGGATGTCGTCCACCGTCAGGAAGTGCGGGAGCTTCTTGTTCAAGCGCGGGCTGCGCAGCGCCTCGGCCGGGTTCGTCGCGATCGTCCCTTGCCGGCACAGGAACTTGCCGAAGGTGCGCACGGCCGCGAGCCGACGGGCGATGGTCGTCTTGGCGTAGCCCTGTTCGTGGAGCCACGCCAAGAACGCCCTCAGGGCGCGGGTGTTCCAATCGCGGGCGTCGAGGGAATCCTTCTTCAGATGGGTGCGCAGGAATTCCAAGGCTTGCGTCAGATCCTCGCGATACGACTTCACGGTCTGTATCGACGAGTTCTTCTCGATGCCCAGGTGCGTCAGGAATTCGGCGAAGCCACGTTCGAGCGTCAAGGGTGTCGGTCTGCGATGATGTTCGAACCGGTCAAATCCGCGACGATTTTTGGCCGTCGCTCCGGGTCGCCTGGTGGCGCGCTCGTTCCGTCAAGACTGCGGCGTCGAACCAATTCAATGTCACCGCGGGATCGGCCGCTTGATCCCGCAGCGCGGCGATGACCGCCTCGCGGCTGTCGTCGTCGTACACGAAGACGAATCGCTCGGCGCCTTTGATCAACGCGAGAACGTTGAGATCGTGCAAGGTCCGCCCCCGAGATGACTCCGCGCTTCTCCGCTTGTTTTCGACCGGGAATCGAAGTGGGTTGAAGGAAAGGAGCCGAAAACGGGGGGCGAAGGGTTGACGGACGACGGGTCGTGCCGGTGGGCGAATTCCGGCCGTTTGCAGGGGTTTCACCGCTTCCCGGATTTCGCACCCCGCACTCCGCACCCCGCATTTCCCCAATTGTGTGGCCCCCGCGAAACGCCGTTGGTATCATCCCCACACTTTCCCGTACTTCGGTACCCCCTCCCGTCGGAGCCCTCGCTCATGGTCGCACCTGGTCCTGATATGAAACTCTTCGCGGCGTGCTTCACGTCGCTGATCGCGACGTCGTTCGGGTTCATCGTCCGCGTTTTCCTGATGGACACGTGGGCGACGGAGTTCGGCCTATCGGCCACCCAGAAGGGGGAAATCTTCGGCGTGGGCCTTTGGCCCTTCGCGATCAGCATCGTGCTCTTCAGCCTCATCATCGACAAAATCGGCTACCGCACGGCCATGCTGTTCGCCTTCGTCTGCCACGTCGCCTACATGGCCATCGTCATCTTCGCGCCGACGTTCGTCGCCCAGGGGATGAGTGGGTACTGGGTGCTCTACTTGGGGAGTTTCCTCGGCGCGCTCGGCAACGGCACCATCGAAGCCGTCATCAACCCCGTCGTCGCGACGATGTTCAAAGAGCAAAAGACGAAGTGGCTCAACATCCTCCACGCCGGCTGGCCGGGCGGCTTGGTCCTCGGCGGGATCTTGGCCCTGCTGCTCGGCGATTCGACCGTCAGCACGCCCGAATGGCTGTCCAGCGACTGGCGCTTGAAAGTCGGACTCGTCGGTCTGCCCGTGTTCGCTTACGGGGCGCTGATGCTCGTCTGCAAGTTCCCGGTGAACGAACGCGTCGCGGCGGGGGTCTCCTTCAAAGACATGCTCAAGGAAGTCGGCATGCTCGGGGCGTTCCTCGTCAGCGTGCTGATCGTGTTCGAACTCGCCAACGTCGCCGAGAAATTCGGCCTCAAGTTCGGCGATGAAGGCCTGTACATCAAGATCGGCGTGGCCGCGGCTATCGCCATCGGGTTCGGGCTTTACACGATGTCGCTCGGCCGGCCCCTGTTTGTGATCCTCATGCTCATCATGGTGCCCTTGGCCATCACCGAACTCGGCACGGACAGCTGGATTTCGGACTTGATGACGCCCGTGATGAAGAAACTCGGCCAAGACGTCTTCGGCCTGCCGGACGGGTTGAAAGGCGCGTGGGTGCTGATCTACACGTCGTTCATCATGATGGTTCTGCGGTTCTGCGCCGGGCCGATCGTCCACAAGATTTCGCCGCTCGGCTTGTTGGCCCTCAGCGCCGGCATCGCCGCGGTCGGCCTGTTCAGCCTCTCGCTGGCGACGGGCATCGCGATCATCGTCGCCGCCACGCTCTACGCGTTGGGCAAGACCTTCTTCTGGCCGACGATGCTCGGCGTCGTCTCGGAGCAGTTCCCACGGGGCGGTGCCCTCACGCTCAACGCGATCGCCGGCCTCGGCATGATGGCCGTCGGGATCGTCGGCAGCCCTCTACTCGGGAACGTGCAGGACAAAGAAATCGACAAGCAGTTGAAGGCTGACAATGGCGCGCTGCACGCCAAGATCATGGGCGAAGAGAAGACGAGCGTCTTCGGGAAATACCAGCCCGTGGACGACAAGAAACTCGAAGCCGCGTCGGCCGACGAGAAGAAGATCGTCGCGGATACAGGGAACAGCGCGAAGAAGTCGGCCCTCGACACCGTCGCGATCTTCCCGATCATCATGCTGGTGAGTTATTTGCTGCTGCTCGGCTACTTCTACTCGCGCGGCGGCTACAAGCCGGTGACTCTCCACGAGGAGCCGGTGGCGCCGACGGAGTACTAGGCTTCCTCCGGGGGCAGCGGCCGGTACGGTTCGCAGCCCCCTTCGATAAACCCCTTCAAAATCAGCGTGGCGGCGAGCATGTCTCGCCGCTCGCTCCGTTTCTGCTTGTTCATTTTCGCGTCGAACATGATGTCGTCGGCTTGCGCCGATGTGAAACGCTCGTCGGCGAACTGCACGGTCGAGCCGGTCGCGGTTTCGAGCCATGCTCCGAAGGCCCGGCACTCCTGCGCCTTCGGTCCTTCGTGCCCGTTCAAGCTCACGGCGATGCCGAGGACGATCCCCGCAATCGCTTGATCGCGAACTAACTTCTGCAAGTACGCGGCGTCTTGTTCCAACGACTTCCGCGTGTAGGTCTCCAGCGGGCTGGCCATGATGCGGTCGGGATCGCTGATGGCCAAGCCGATCCGCACCGTGCCGTAATCGACGCCGAGCAATCGGCCGGGGGAACGGATCACAGGTATTCGCCCCGCCGCTCTTTCTTCAACCGATCGACGATTTCCTTCACGCGGGATTCGTCCGACTTGCGGGCCACGAGCGTGGCGTTGCCGTCTTGGATGATGACGAGATCGGATACGCCGATGGTGGCGATCAGGTGCCCCGCTTCGGCGGAAATGACGCAGCCGGTGGTGTCGATGGTGATGTGCCGGCCTTGCACGGTGTTGCCGCCGGCGTCCTGCGGATTGTGCCGTTCGAGCGCGAGCCAACTGCCGACGTCGTCCCACTGGTACGGGGTCGAGAGCACCTTCACCCGGCCCCCCTGCCCCGCGTCCTGCATCACGGCGTAGTCGATGCTCGTCCCCTTCATCGCCTCATATTCCATCGCGAACACTTCGTCGCGCTTCGGAGTCGGCCAAGCGTCGGCGATGCGCTTCACCCCGGCCGCGATGTCGGGCCGGCTCGCTTCGAGTTCCTTCAAGATCGTCGCGGCCTTCCAAACGAAGATGCCGCTGTTCCAGTCGAAGTTCCCCGAAGCGACGTACACCTCGGCGAGATCCGCCGCGGGCTTCTCCTTGAATTCCTTGACGGCGTACAGCGAGATGCCGCTGCGTTCGGACGCCTTGGCCCCGCGGTGGATGTAGCCGTAGCCGGTGCTCGGGAATGTCGGCGGGATGCCGAAGGTGAACAGCGACTCCGGGAATTCCGCGGCGAACTGCTCCGCCGCGTGAACCGCGCGCTGGAACTCTCGCTCCGGTTCGATGAGGTGATCCGCCGGCATGACGATGATCGTCGCGTCCGGATCGGTGTTGGCGATCAACGCCGCGCCCAATCCGACGCACGGGGCGGTGTCCCGCCGGAGTGGTTCGCCGACGATGCGATCCCGGCTCAATTCCGGGAGTTGCGAAGCGGTTTCCTCGATGTAGGCGGCGCCGGTGACGATCCAACAGCGCTCCGGTGGCACGACCGGGGCGATGCGGTCGAGCGTTCCCTGCAGCAGCGACCGCTCGCCGCTGAAATTGAGGAACTGCTTCGGCCGGGCATTCCGGCTCCGCGGCCAGAAACGCGTTCCACCACCCCCGGCCATAATCATCGCGTGCAACATCTCTGAGAACCTTTACCCGTGAATAAATGATTCCAGTGGGAATCGCCCCACCCCTCCGTGGAATCATTTCTAAATGTTGGTAGAACCTTAGCGCCGCAACGACTTGTGTCCGATTACCATCCGGATTGTGCCCGTTGAAATCATTCCGCACTCAGATACGTCGGTTCCTTCGGCTTGAAACCTTTGGCGATTTTCGCCCGGGCCTCCTCGGCATTCAACGCGAAGAGCGGGGAAATCTCCACCCGCTTCGACCCCGCGGGCAACCCCAGCCAGCGGTGCGCCTGGGCGATCATCAGCGCCCGTGCCGACGCCGGGGAGTCGGCCCCGTCCGCATTCTTCAGCGGGGCGAATTCCTCTTCGCGCAGGGTTTGCACCGCCAGCCAGCGATCCGCGAGCGGGAGCGCGTCGAAGACGAACAACTCGAACTTCAACGCGTTCTCGGACGCCGGTGACACCGTGGTGGCAGTGACCGGATCGTAGTGTTCCACTTTCTTCTTCGCGATGTGGAACGCGAGCCGATCCGGCCCGGTCGTCACCCGCTTCAGAAATTGCAGGTCGAAGATGTGGATCGCCGGGTTCCCCGCGCGGAACAGCAGCGATCCTTCCTCGTCGCGCTCGTTGAGCATCTCGGCGGGCATGTCCGAATATTCGATGATCCCGCAGCGGCCATCCAGCAAGGCGAGTACGCCGACCTTCTCTTCAGGGGCTTCTTTGAAAACGACCTTCGACGACACCTCGGCCCGCGATTCGATGTGCTGCCCCACGAACGCGGGGTCGGCGATCTTCACGAGCGGGTTGTCGACTTGGAAGTAGAAAATGTGCTTGATGCCGGACGTTTCCAACTCTTTCAACAATCCGGAATCTTGCAATGCCGTCAGCGTGCCACCGTGCCCGTTGGGGCTGAGGAACAGTTTCCCCGGCGCTTCGAGAAGCAGCTTCCCCGTCGCCAGATCGAGCGCCGGCATCGTCCCTTGTTGAAAGAACTTCACCTGGCTTTCGGCCAAGCCGAAGAAGCCCTCTTCGTGGAAGAATTCGACCGTCTCCGTGTGCGTGGCATCGCTCGTCATCACCAAGAACGGAATCTCGGTTTCGTACTTCCACGAGAGCGCCAGCACCTTCTCGGCGTGGATTTGGAACAGGCTCGCTTCCGACACGGGGCCGACGGGGAACATGCCCTTCGGCTTGTCGAATCCCAGTCGCGTGCCCTGCCCGCCGGCCACGACAAGCACCGCGACTTCGCCATTCCACAGCGCGAGTTCACCGGCCGTCTTAGACGACGGAGGTACTTCGGCAACGCCGACGACGGGCAGCGGATCGATGTACTCCCGCCCCGGCAGCGCCGCGAACGGTTCGTGGCGCTTCTGGTAGAACTCGTTCAACTGCTGCAAATCGAGCGATTCCAATTGGGATTGGAAGACAGCGCGTTCTTTCTCGGTGAGTTGATCCCAGCCCGAGAAGACGTGCCCCTGCCGGTGAGAGGCGTAACTCGCTTTGAGGTCGGAGAGGGTCGCCATAGCCAAAATCCTATTCGGAACGTGGTGCTCGCCGATCACTGTCATTCCAACGTCCCGAGCGGCCCGTAACCGACGACCGTGAGCGCGTCGATGGGATACTGATCCAAATATTCGCGGATCGAACCCAGACTCACCGCGTCGTAGCGGGCGAGTTCCACGTCCGGATCGGAGAACTCGGAATTGTAGAGCCAAGACCCCGCCAGTGCCCGCATCCGGCCGGAGGGCCGTTCGCTGTACCGCACCACCCGCGATGCGATCTTGTTCTTCGCTTGGGTCAGTTCCCCGGCCGAGATATTCT
>JANOSQ010000842.1:0-6919 GCA_031415915.1 Fimbriiglobus sp.
AACCGGCCCCGATGATCGCGACCGTTCGTGGTTCGAGCATGTTCCAACCCTGAGCGGGGGACATGAGTCCCCCGTGTGAACATCAATTGTAATCACACGGGGGATTGACGTCCCCCACTCGGGGATAACGAAACAAAGCGAGGCCCCACGACGTCGGGCCTCGCTCCGGTTGTGCCCCTTCGCTCACAGAATCTCTTTCGTGAACGGCACGTTCCCCTTGTCCACGATCTTGATCGGCCGGCCGCTGACGGCTTCGTTGTCTTTGGTGTGGTCGATGTCGAGGACATCGCAGACGGTGGCGAGGAAGTCGCCGGTCTTCACGGGGCGTTCGGCGACCGTGGCCCCTTCTTTGTCCGTTTTGCCGACGACTTGGCCTCCCTTGAGGCCGCCGCCGTACATCGCGAGGCTCCACGCTTTCGGGTAGTGATCGCGGCCCGGCTTGTCGCCGCGGTTGTTGATGTTCGGCGTGCGGCCGAATTCGCCCATCCAGATGACGAGCGTGGTGTCGAGCAAGCCGCGCTCTTTGAGGTCGTCGAGGAGCGCGCCGACGGAGTTGTCGATTTGGGTCGAGAGGGCCTTCACGCGGGTGAAGTTGTCTTGGTGGGTGTCCCAACCGCCGAGGGCGACTTCGACGAACGGGACACCGACTTCGATCAGCCGGCGGGCCATCAGCATCCCGTCGGCGAACTTGCCGCTGCCGTACTTCGATTTGCCCGCGGACGGTTCGGCCGAGATGTCGAAAGCTTTGGCTTCCTTCGATTGCATCAGCTTCACGGCCCGTTCGTAGGTCGTCTTGTGATCGACGGTCGCCCCGGCTTGGTAGTCGTGGTAGAACGCCTTCTCCATTTCCTCGAGCAGGCCGGTGCGGTTGGCGAACTGCTTGTCGGACACCAGCGATTTCAAGTCTTCTACGCCTTTGGTCGCGTCTTGGACGAGGAGCGGCTGATGCTTCGGCCCGAGGAAGCCGGCGCCGAAGCTGCGGCCGCCGATGGAGACGAAGTTGGGCATGGCGGCTTGGGTGCTGCCGAGTTCGGACGCGGCGATGGCCCCGAGGCTCGGGTAGGTCAGCCCGCCTTGGCCTTCGCGGTAGCCGGTGTGCAAATGGTAGCGGGCGCGGGCGTGCGCCCCTTCCGGTGTGGACATACTGCGGACGAGTACGCCCTCGTGCATGTGCGTCGCCAGTTTCGGCAGGTGCTCGCTGATCTCGATTCCGGGGGCGCTCGTCTTGATCGGCTTGAACTCGCCGGCGCCTTTGCTGTCGGGTTTGAGGTCGAGCGTGTCTTTGTGGCTGGCGCCGCCTTCGGACCAGATCAACACGCAGCTTTTGGTCTTTTTGGCGGTCGGCCCCGCCGCTTGGACGCGGTTGGCGAGTACGCCCATCCAGCCGGATAGGGCGACGGAGCCGACGCCGAGACCGGAAGCTTGGAGGAACCGCCGGCGGGTGGCGTTGTCGAGGTTCATGATTGGCTCGGGGGTCGAGTATCGGGGCTTGGGTATCGAAGTATTGGCACCGGATTCAGTGGTCGGAATCGGTTTCTGCGAAACCCGATACCCGCCGCCCTAGCGGACCATGTTGAATTCGCTGCTGTTGAGCAAGGCCCAGAGGATGTCGCCGTAGGCTTCCGCGGTCGAACTCGCTTGGCCTATGTGGGCGGTGAGCTTTTGCGTCTCGGCGTCGGTCGGCCGGCGCGAGAGCGTCGCGATGTACATCTTCTCAATGATGTCGGCGGGCTTACCGGTGCCGAATTGCTTCAGCGCGGCCGGGTTCCCCGCGATGCGGGAGTTCATCAGCCGCAGCGCTTGCGGGATGCCCGCGTCGTACTCGGTGAGTTTGAATTCCTCGGCGCCCGCGACGTAGAAGTTCACGAAGTTCGCCCGCGGTCCCGTGGCCAAGCCTTTCACGGTGGCCCCGACCCGTTTGCCTTCGCCGGCCCCGCCCCCGGCGCCGGTGATCATCGTCAGGCTGTCGTAGAGTTGCTCGGCCGACATCATCTTCACGGCCATGTGGCTGAAGAGTTGGTCGTCGTCTTTGTTGCCCGTGCTCGGTTTGCTCGAACGTTGGTAAGCTTGGCTGAGAACGATCCCTTTGATGAGGTACTTGAGGTCGAAGCCGCCGGCGGTGAATTTGCGGGCCAGTTCGTCGAGGAGTTCCGGGTGCGAGGGTTTGTTTTTCTCGATCATGTCGTCGATGGGATCGACGATGCCGTTGCCGAAGAGTTGGCCCCAAGTCCGGTTCACCATCGCCTTGGCGAAGTAGGGGTTCTCGGCACTCGTCATCCACTTGGCCAAGGCCGGGCGGTACGGTTCGGCGTTGGTCAGCTTCGGTTCGGCCCCCCCGAAGAACTTGGCGGGCACGGTCTTCGCCGACTCGGGAAAGAAGTCCTTGGCCTTCGTCTTCATGTTGCCTTCGGTCACGCCGATCTTGCTGTTGTCGCCCCCTTTGTTGCCGTTGGCGGGCCGGTCCGGCTTCACTTTTGAATAGAACGCGGCCAAGCCCCAGTATTCGGTCTGTTTGGTAGTCGTGAACGGGTGGTTGTGGCATTGGGCGCACGACACGCGGATTCCGAGGAAGTGCTGGCCGGTCGTATCGGTGAGTTTGTCGATGCTGCGGTTCGAGAGGAAGTAGGTCACGGCCGGGTTTTCATCGACGGGCCCGGTCGCGGTGACGATAGAAGAAACGAACTCGTTCCACGGGGTGTTCTTGTTGAATTGATCCTTCAGCCAAACGCTGAACGGCTCTTTCTGCACGAAGCGGTTTGCGGAATCGACGGTGAACAGCTTGGTGCCCCAGATGTCGGCCTGCTTGCGGCCGTAGTTGGAATCGGCGAGCAAGTCGTCGATGAGGGTTTCGCGCTTGTTCGTCGCCTTGTCATCGAGGAAGGCTTTAGCCTTCTCATACGACGGGATCACCCCGGTGATGTCGAGGGTAACCCGGCGGAGAAAGTCGGCATCGCTGCTCAGCTCCGACGGGGCGAGGTTGTCTTTCTTCAACCGGGCGCCGATGCGGTCGTCGATCAGTTTGGCGATGGCCGGGGCATCTTGCGGGAACGCGGGGCGAGCGACGGGTGAGGCTTTCTTGGCTTCGTCGGCCGCTTTCTTTGCCAGTTCGGCCGCTTTGGTCTCTTCCAGCTTCTTGGCTTCTTCCGCTTGCTTGGCCGCTTCCTCGGCCTTCTTCTTGGCTTCTTCCTTGGCCTTCTGCCGCGCGGCTTGTTTTTCGGCCTTGGTGTCCGCGGCTGTCAGCGGCGCGCCGAGTTCGCCCAAGCCGACAATCGCGGCGGCGGTGAACGCCATCAGGGCGAAAATGCGGAAGAGTTTCATGGGCAACGCACCCCTCGGATTCGGTTCGGCGGACATGTACGGGAATAAACACAGAGGATACGGAAAGGTTTCGTCGGAAATGGTGAGAGGAAACGTCTCACGCATCTGTCACGAGTACGAACGCGATGAAACCGACGATCAGCAAAAGAGTTGCAAATCCTGCCACGATCAAGTGAACACAGAAGCTGTAGTATCCCAACTGTCGCGAGCAGACGATTGCGATTGCAGAAGCCAAAATCCCCGACAGCAATCCGCTGATACAGGGTAGGGGATAGGCCATGACAGAGGCCATGACTCCGATCGGTTCTTTGGACATGGCGTCGTTGAACCAAGTAAAGGCCAACACCATGACTAGGGGAATCGTGGTGGCGAAAGCCAAGCCCAGGATGTCCAATATCGACCACTTCGGCATTTCATCACCGTTTCAATTTCCCGTGCAATCACCGCCAATATCGCATAAACTGCCGGCAGAGTCCTATCCCCGCTCGGAGTCCACCATGCAACGTCGCGAATTCCTCAAAGCCTCGGCGAGCGTGGCGACCGCCGCGGCCGTCGGCCCGATGATCCTCGGCGCCGACGACAAAGGCGGGGCGAAGAAAGCCACCGTCGGCGTCGAAGGGCACCTGTATGAGTGCCACCACAATTGGGGCCAACTCCCCGCCGACTACGCTTGGCAAACCACGCACAACGTCACGCTCGATTCCGAGGGGTTGGTCTACATCACCCACCAGGGCATCGGCAAGCAGATGGACACCGTGCTGGTGTTCGACGCCAAAGGTAAGTTCGTGCGGTCTTTCGGCAAGGAGTTTCACGGCGGCGGGCACGGGGTCGAAGTCCGCAAGGAGGGCAAGGACGAGTTCCTCTACCTCAGCAACACGGGAACGAAAGACTTGAAGTTGATGAAGACGACGCTCAAAGGCGAAGTCGTTTGGTCGAAGGGCCGGCCGGAGTGCAAGGAGTACGAGGACCCGAAGAAAGCCTACAACCCGACGAACATCTGCTTCACCGACGACGGCGGCTTCATCGTCGGCGACGGCTACGGTTCGAACTACATGTTCACGTACGACAAAGACGCCAAGCTGACGAAAGTCTTCGGCGGCAGCGGCAAGAAGCTCGGCGAGATGGCCACGCCGCACGGCCAGTGGATCGACGCGCGGGTGAAGGACAAGCCGGTGCTCGTCGTCTGCGACCGGGGCAACCACCGCTTGCAGCGATTCGACCTGACCGGGAAAGCCCTCAGCGCGACCGAAGCGGACAAGGTCGTCCTGTTCCCCGCCCACGCCAAGACCCGCGGCGATGTGTTGATGGTGCCCGACCTGTTCGCCCGCATCAGTTTGTTCGGTGCCGACGACAAAGTGATCGCCCACCTCGGGGACGATCCGAAATGGCTGAAGAAAGTGCAGGACGAGAAGATCCGCGAGAAGCCGAAGGAGTGGGTCGACGGCAAGTTCGTCCACCCGCACGACGCCGCGTTCGACAAAGACGGCAACATCTTCGTGGTGGAGTGGGTCTCCACCGGCCGCGTGACGCTGCTGAAAAAGGTCGGGTGAAAAAGAGACGGGACTGCAAAGAAGAGCAGAGTTTCACCGCAGAGAAAGAAGAGGACGCGGAGAAGAGAAACGCAATTGGCGCCGGGCTGGGCCTACAAAGCCTCACCGCCGACTCCGGGACAAGGTCGTTCAATTTCTCGATGGTCGCGGGCGCATGAAATCGGATGGGGATCGAATTCTTCCCGGCGACCATTGTCGATGGAGCCATCACCGGGCTTGTCCCGCTGGGGCAAGGAGAGTCGTTCCCCACCGGGCAAGCCCCGTAGCTCGTCGTGGCATTCCTTCCATACCCGACAGTCGCTCCGGATCGACCGAGAAATTCCCGGTCGCCGGGTGCGTGGACGCCCTCGAGGCCATGATGGCGATCAAGACGGTGCCAAAGAAGCAAGTCACGGCCGGCCGGACGCTTGGCGGCGCTGCACGCCCCTCACTTCCCCGCCCACAGTTGCACCAGTTCCACGAGCACCTTCACGTTCGCTTCCATTTCTTCCAAGCAGGTCCACTCCAGCGGGCTGTGGGGGTTGTGTTCCCCGCACGAGATGTTCGGCGTCGGCAACCCCTTCGCCGTGAGTTGCGCGCCGTCGGTGCCGCCGCGGATCGACAACTCCTTCGGCACTTGTCCCGCGCGGCGTACGGCTTCGAGGGCGAACGGTACGGCGCGGGGTTCTTTCTCCATCCCGTCGCGCATGTTCCGGTATTGGGCCACCACAGTGACATCGATGCTCGCCTTCGGGTACTGGATGGCGAGTCGGCTGGCGAAGCCGCGGAGCCAGTCGGCTTGCTCCGCGAGTTTCGGCGTCTCGAAGTCGCGCAGCAGGAATTGCAACTTCACTTGCCCGACGCCGCCTTCGATGGTGTAGGGGTGGACGAACCCTTCGCGCTCGGCCGTGGTTTCGGGCGAGAGTGAATCTTGCGGGAGCATCTCCAAGAACTTCGCGGCCAGTTTCAGGGCGTTGAGCATCCGTCCCTTGCCGATGGACGGGTGGATGTTCACGCCCGTGATCGTGACCGTGGCCCGATCGGCGCTGAACGTTTCCCCTTCGATCTCGGCGGTGCCTTGGCCATCGAGTGTGTAGGCGACATCGGCGCCGATGTCGGCCGGTTCGAGGTGGAGCACCCCCTTCCCGATCTCCTCGTCGCAGGTGAAGACGATCTTGATGTCGCCGTGCGGAATCGCCGGATTTTCGACGAGCGCCTTGGCCAGTTCCATGATGACCGACACGCCCGATTTATCGTCGGCGCCGAGCAGCGTGGTGCCGTCGGTGGTGATGATCGTCTTCCCGAGCAAGTGCTTCAATTCGGGGTTGTCTTCGACGCGGATCACCTTCGTCGGATCCCCCGGCAGCGCGATGTCCCCGCCGGCGTAGCCGCGGATGATCTGCGGCTTCACGTTCGTCGCGGTCGTTTCGGGCGAGGTATCGACGTGCGAATTGAAGGCGACGACGGGGACGCCGGGGACGTTGCCGGGGATGGTGGCGTGGACGATGCCGTACTCGGTTTGACTGGCGTCCTCCAATCCCATCGCCAGCAGTTCATCGCGCAGCATCGCGCCGAGTACGAGCTGGTTCGGGCTGCTCGGGTAGGTGCTGGCGTGCTCTTGCGCTTGTGTATCGATGGCGACGTAGCGGAGGAAGCGGTCGAGGAGGGTGGACATGGGGCGGTGCTCGTGTGCCGGATTGATTGGCGTATCGTATCCGGTGCACCCGCCGTGCGGGAGGAGATTACAAGCGGAGGATCGCATGATCCGGATCAGCGCATGAAGAGAAGGTATTCGATGTAGGAGAAGGGATTGTCGTGGGGCCAGCGTTTGATGCGATCCGCTTTGGATATGTCCGGATTGTAAGCGGGGTAGTGTTTCGCTCGGGCGCCCGCTGCGAGATAGCGGGGCATCGGAACACCATCCAACTCTCGGGCTATGGTCGCGTTGATGACTTCATAATACGGGCGCCAGTCGCTGGGATTTTGGCTGGGAGGCAAAATGCCTTTTGGTCGCTCGTTGATGCATATCGAAACGCAAAACTCTTGCTTGGTCTCAGTCTCCAAGTGCAAGG
>JANOSQ010000843.1:0-2529 GCA_031415915.1 Fimbriiglobus sp.
GACGCCGCGATGTACGTGGCCTGTTCGACCCTCTGTTTCAGCCGCCAGCCCCTCGCCGATGCCCTCCGGGTCATCCGCGAGATGCACTTCGCCAAGGCCGATCTGGCGATCCACGAATCGGGATCGCACCTGCGGCCCTCCGAAGTGCTCGCGGATGTGGCCAAAGCCGCGACGCAGCTCAAAGCGGGCAACGTCGCCTTCGCCGCGTTCCATTTGGAATTCGCCGAGTTCGACGGCGAAACTATCCGCCATCAACTCCGCGCCGTCTGCCGGCTGGCCCGGACGATGGCCGTTCCGCTCGTGACCGTGACGGCCGCGCCGATCGGTTGCGACCCCCAAGAGGAAGCCGCGCGGTTGAAGGTGTGGGCGAAGCTCGCCGAGATCGAAGGGGTGATCCTGACCATCGAAACGAAAATCGGCACGGTCGCGGAAGACGTCGCCTGCGCGGCCGAGTTATGCCGGCGCGTCCCCGGCCTCGGGCTGACGCTCGACCCGAGCTACTTCACGACCCGCAACCACCCCGAAGACGGTTGCGATCCGCTCTATCCGTTCGTGAAACACGTCCGCTTGCGCGACTCGGGGAACAAGCCCGAGCAGTTCCAACTCCGCATCGGCCAGGGGATGATCGAATACGGCCGCATCATCGGCCAACTCGACCGCTGTCGATACGACCGGGCCTTGTCGGTCGACATCCGCGACTCGGTGGAAAACGGATTCACGGTCGAACCGGAAATCCGCAAGCTGAAGCACCTGCTCGAATCGCAGGTGTGAGTGCGGTGGCGATCCGCCACATCCTGCTTTCGCCCGTTTTCCGGCCTGTCAGGCCGGTTCATTCCCTCTGAACCGCCCTGACAGGGCGGATTCTCGCGCACCGCTGTTTCCCAGGCCTCCGACGGCTGCGCCGTCTCCGACCTGGGCTGACAGAACCGGCCTGACAGGCCGGAACACGGCCGACAATGGGTGCCTCGCAATTCGACACCCCCTATGGGATAGCGATCCGGTTTTCCGCGTGACTCGGCGGCGCGGGTATGTTGAAATCGGGAGCGCCATTCCATCCGAGGGTTCACCGATGCGGTTCATCGCCTTGGCCATCGCCATCGTCGCACTGGCGTCGCCGGTTGCGGCCGCCGACTATCCGACGCACACGCTGAAGAGCGAACACCTCAGCGTCAAAGTCTACCAGCCGGATGCGGAGAAAGGCTTCTACCGCGGGACGCGCTTCGATTGGTCGGGCGTCTTCAGCGTCGAATTCGAGAAGCACAAGCTCTTCGGCCCTTGGAAAGGGACGCACGATCCCGCCAACAACGACGACATCGTCGGGCCGTGCGAAGAGTTCGGCTCCGGCTTCACGGGGCCGCTGAACTACAAGGACGCCAAGGTGGGCGAGCGCTTCCTCAAGATCGGCGTCGGCGAGTTGGAGAAACCCAAGGAAGAGAAGTACCAGTTCTACCGCAACTACAAGATCGCTAAAGCGGGGACGTGGAAAGTCGAAAAGGGCGAGGGGAAGATTGCCTTCACGCAGTCGATCAAAACCGACTTCGGCTACGCCTACACCTACACGAAGACGCTCGTGCTCGACGGCAAGGTACTTCGCATCTCGCACGTGCTCGAAAACACCGGCGAGAAGGCCATCGCCACCGACAGCTACAACCACAACTTCTTCAACGTGGACGGAGACGCCATCGGCGAGAACTACCGCCTCGACTTCCCCTTCGCACCGAAAGCCGACGATGTGGATGGGAAGTCGAACAAGGCCGCGAAATGGGCCGGGAAGTCGCTGACTTTCACCGGGCCGCTCGACAAGGGCCAAATCTACTTCGAACTCGGCGGGTTCGACCCCAAGCCCGGCAGCAAGGACGCCGGGGTCACGATGAAGCACCTCCCCAGCGGTGTGAGCGTCCGCGTCAGCGGGGATCGACCGCCGAGCCGGTACAACGTCTGGGGAATCGGCTCCACGCTCTGCCCGGAGCCGTTCGTCCAGCTCGACATCGCACCGGGCAAGAAGGTCGCGTGGGAGTGGAAATACGAATTCGCGAAGTGAAGCGGAATCGTGTTCACCGAGGACCCTCGCCATAAGTCCTGACCCAGCTTGGTCAGTTAAGCAGCGGGAAACGAGTTAAGCATTTTGGAAACGAGTAAACGCGAGGGTGTGTGTGTTCCCACTTAACTCGATTCGCCCAGTTTTCACTTTCCCGGATTCCTGATTGTGGCCGGGTCGAAAATACGCTAAGCTTCCCTCATCGGATTCAGAATTCGCCCCCGCCCGGTTCGCACTTTCCTTCTTTAGGAGCGGCTCCCTATGCTGACTCTCCTCGGCCAGCCGACTCGGTATTGCGACGGCATTTCCCGGCGTTCGGCCCTCAAAATCGGGGCCTTTTCGTTCGGGGCGACGACGCTCACCCTCGCCGATGTTTACCGCGCCGAAGCCGCGAAAGCCCAAACCGGCGGCGGTTCGTCGAGCCAGCACAAGGCCGTCATCAACGTGTTCCTCGGCGGCGGGCCCCCGCACCAAGACATGTGGGACTTGAA
>JANOSQ010000844.1:0-7025 GCA_031415915.1 Fimbriiglobus sp.
GGCTTCTTCCTGCTGGTTTGGCTCGGGTTGCAGACCCACTTCCGCGAGCGCGCTTTCAACGACCCCGGCGCCCTCTGGCACGTCAAAGTCGGCGAGCGCATCCTCGACGCCGGGTTCATGGAGCGGGATCCGTTCACGTTCACCTTCGCCGGGCACGTCTGGATTCCCCAGCAATGGGGCGGTGAAGTGGCGATGGCTCTCGCCCACCGCGCGGGCGGCTTCGACTCGATGCTTCTCGGCGTCTGCGCGATGGTCGCCGCGCTGTTCACGTGGCTCTTCTCCCGCGCGGTTCGCCACGGGATGCACCCGACCCTCGCCGCGGTCGTGGTCGGCGGGGCGGTCGTCGTCTCCGGGTTTCACTTCTACGCCCGCCCGCACATGATCACGATCATCGGCATGGGGCTGACGCTCGCATGGATCGTCGATACCGAGCGCGGCCGCTGCGGCCCGTGGCGATTGTTTGCGCTCATCCCGCTCTACGCGTTGTGGACCAACATCCACGGCGGCGTCCTCGGTGGGGTTTTCACATTGGGATTGGCCGTCGCCGGATGGGGTGCGCTGTGGCTGTTGAATCGCTCCAACACTCCGATCAAATCGTGGCGCACGCTCGCACTTTTCGCCGGCATCGTCGCCGCTTGCGCGCTGACTCCGTTTATCAATCCCTTCGGCATGGAGATGCTGCACACTTGGAAGCGCATCGTCGGCTCCCACGCGATGAAAGAATTCGTCAGCGAACATCAGCCGCTGTCGCTGAACAACACCGCGGGCCAGGTGATCGCCGGCTTCGGCTGCTTCTACCTGTTCCTACTGCTGGGCACCGTCCCGAAGATGCCGCGCGTGTCGTGGATTTTGCCGCTGGTGTGGTTCGGGCTGAGTTTGCAGGGCATTCGCCAAGGGCCGCTGTTCGCGGTGCTGGCCGTCGTCGCCATCGCCGACTTCTGGCCGGAGACGTTCTGGTACCGGTTGTTGAAGAAACACGGCGACAGCTTGGCCCGCGAACCGGAATCCGCATCGCGCGGTTGGCGCTGGATCGCGATCCCCATCCTCGGCGTGTTGATCGGCTTCACCCTGCAATACCGCGGAATCGAAGCCCCGGTCATCGGCCGCGGTTGGGCGCGGCTCGACCCCGTGCAGCAACCCGTCGATATCGCCGGCGATTTGCGGACCTACGCCGACGGCGTTCCCCCCGGCACGCGCATCTTCAACGACGCCAACCTCGGCGGGTTCGTGCTCTACCACGCCCCGAGTCTGAAGATCTTCATGGACGACCGATTCGAACTATACGGGGACGATTGGATGCGCGAATACGTCCGCGTGGCGTATGAAGAACCGGACGGCATCGAGAAGTGGGCGGACGACTACGGCTTCGATCACGCCCTGGTGATGGTCCTGCCCGGCGGCGACCGCCTCCCGCTCGAGCGCTACCTGAGCGACTCCCCGAAGTGGACCGCCGTGGCCCGCTGCGAACGCGGGGCGCTCTTCCGCCGAATCACTCCGCCCTTGCTGGCCCGTCTCTCCCCCGGGGCGCCGGCTCCCTGAGCGAGCACACCATGTCCGCGCATCTCACCGTCCTCTGCATCGCCAGTTTCTACAAGGGCATCATCGCGCTCGAACGCTTGAAAGCCGAAGGTTGCAAAGTCTACTTACTCACGGTGACGGCGATCCTCGGCGACCCGTGGCCGCGGAAGTCGCTCGACGATGTCTTCGCTGTCGAGAGCTTCCACGACCGCGCGACGCTCGTCAAAGCCGTGGCCGACGCGGCGAGCTTCGCCTGGGGCGTTGCCCCGGGCTGAGAACTCCCAGCCCTGCGGGCTGAAGAACTCGACGACCACTGGCATTCCTTTCCTGACCGTCGTTAGAGCGGACTTCAAGTTCGCGTAGCGTCTCCGCCTTTTTTCGGCCCCCTCTCCCGCAAAGCCGGGAGAGGGGAGACTTCCATTTTCACGACACACGATACGGCAACTTGAAATCCGCTCTAGCCCGACGCGCTAGCGAGGGTGTCGGGTGGAGTCTGCGACACCCGACGGCAACCCCAAGTGACTGCGCGAACAGCATCCGATTCGACACCGGAGTCGGATGTCGAAGACTCCATCCGACTCCCTCGCTAGCGCGTCGGGCTAACGAAGATGGTCGCGATACGCTTCACACCCCCGTATCGAACCGCTTCTTGAAGTCCTCGGGCGACATCTTCGCGGAATCCGCCAGCGTCTTCAGAGTCGCGGGGTCGTCGAAATCCTCGCGTTCCAAGCGGGTCATGTACTTGCACGCGGCTTCGTAGCTGACGCTGTCCACGTCCACGATGCGGGGGAACATCCGCAGGGTCTTCGGGTTGATCATGTCTTCGAACACCAGCGGCCTCAATTGACCACCGACGACGCTGACGATGGCGCCGTACTTCTCGGACTCCGGCGACAGCAGGAACTTCACCGCGCCGTAGCCGAGGTCGCGGGTGTACTCGGCGTCGAACGGGATGGGGTCGGCGCAGCGGAGTTCGTAACCGAGGTCCTTGTCGATCATCGTCGTCTTGATGTCGAGCGAATCCAACTGCTTCGAGATGCGGTCGCGGATCATCCGGCCGAACTCGATTTCGCCGAGGCGCAGGTGGCCGTGGGGATCGCGTTCGATCTTGCCGTAACGGCTGAGCTCCTCGTCGCTCATCGCCGCCGACAAGCCTTTTTCGCCGATCGATTCGATCAACCCTTCGGCGAGCACGACGAGGCCGTAGGGCTTGCCTTCGAGTTTCCGCTTGATCATCGAGCCGATGATGATGTCGCAGAGTTGATCGAGCCCGATGGATTTCCCGCGGAACTCTTCGGGGATGATGGTGAGCGTGGCCGCGGCGGCTTTGCCGATGCCGAGGGCCAAGTGCCCGGCGGCGCGGCCCATGCTGATGATGATGTACCAGCGCGTGGTGGTGCGGGCGTCTTCTTGCAAGGCGCGGGCGGTTTGCACACCGAGGTGGCGGGCGGTCTCGAACCCGAAGGTCGGGATGCCGGGGGGGAGCGGGAGATCGTTGTCGATCGTCTTGGGCACGTGGGCGACTTTGATCGCCCCCTTCGCCTGCTTGTAAACTTGGCTACCGCTGTATGCGGTGTCGTCGCCTCCGATGCTGACCAAATACTTCACGCCGAGTTTGCGGAAGCACTCGAGCACGTTCGCCATGTGCGCGGGGTCTTTGGCGGGGTTCGTCCGGCTGGTGCCGAGCATCGACCCGCCGCGGTTGAAGTAGGGCGCGACGTCGTTGACGGAGAGCATTTGGATTTTGGAGGTGTCGCCCTGCACGAGGTTTTGGTAGCCGTTGCGGACGCCGTAGACTTCGATGCCGCGGTTGATCGCTTCGATGGTCACGGAGGCGATGACGCCGTTGATGCCGGGGGCCGGCCCGCCGCCGACGAGGATGGCCAAACGGTCGGGGGTGGGGGAATCTGCTGCCATGCTCTGCGACCCGGAAAAATGATGAAAAAGCCCCGCTCCGAGAATGCGGACGGGACACTACCAGAGTCGGAAGCCGAAGTGGAAATTCAAGGGGAGCCAACGGACGAGGCCGAGCGCACAGGCTCGGCCTTTTCGGGGGTCTCCGGCTCAGGGGCGGTCACTTGCCCTTCTTCTGCAGCACGACCTTCGTCTTCGATTCCGCGACCGCGGCGACTTTGCCGTGGCGGGAGGTCATCTTGTTGGTCGGGCGGACGATCACGAACGCGCCGTTGTAACCGGGGATGGCCCCGCGGACGAGGATGAGGTTGTTCGCTTCGTCGATGCTGATGACCTTCAAATTGCGGCACGTGACACGGGTGTTGCCGTACTGTCCGGCGCGCTTCAGACCGCGCTTCGGGCGACCGCTACCCCGGTTGCTGGCGAGCGACGAAGTCGACCCGGCTTGCCGGTGAACCTTCTTCGCCCCGTGCGCGGCGGGCAAGCCGTCGAAGTTGTGCCGGCGCATAACGCCCTGGTACCCGCGGCCCTTCGAGGTGCCGACGACGTCCACGGCTTTGACGTCTTTGAAAATGTCCGCGACTTTGAGGATCGCGCCCACGGCCACCGTCGGCGAGCCGGTCAAGCGGAACTCGCGGACGTGCCGCTGCGGTTCGCAGTCGGCCTTCGCGGGGAGTTGCACGCCGCCCTTCAAGCGGGCCGCTTTGCGCTTCGATTCGAGCTTCGAGGCGACGTGGCCCTGTTCCGACCGGCGGGCATTCTTCCGCGATTTGTCTTTGAAGCCGATCTGCACCGCCTCGTAGCCGTCGGCGTCCTTCGTGCGGATTTGCAGCACGGGGCAAGGCCCCACTTCGATCACCGTCACCGGTTCGGCGGAACCGTCCGCGGCGAACACTTGGGTCATGCCGACCTTGAAACCGAGTAAACCCAACGCCATGGCGTTATCCTTGGGCGCGTCGCCCGTCTAGAGTGTAGAGCCGACCCCTCGTCCGGTTGAATCGCCGCCGCCAGCGCGAAGCATGGGGCGACACCGCGGTTCGATCGGCTTCCCGAATGGAACATCGGGAAATGAGAATGTTAGCGTTTCCCAGAGTTTCGTCCAGATCGGGGGTCCCGCCATGCCGGCTGAAACCATTTTGGAGCCCCGGTGCTGACGAGAAAAACCGCCCACCGCAATCGGAAACACGCCGCTTGCTTTGCGTCCGATTTTCGGAGTAGTATGTCCCTGACCCTTTCACCGACACGGGGCCGCTCGGCCATGCGAACCGCACTCTTGATCTCGGCGCTGCTCGGGTTGACCGGCCACTTCGCCGGCGGCGCGGAACCGGTCCAACCGGAGAGCCTGATCGCCCAGCTCGCCTCGGGATCGTTCGCCGAGCGCGAGGCCGCGACGAAGTCGCTCCGCGAACTCGGCACCATCGCGTTGCCGGGGTTGAAAAAAACCTTGGCCGAGAACGCCAATCCGGAAGTGCAAGACCGCGTCGCCGGCTTGTTGGCCAAGATTCAATCCGACTCCGACTCGGCCCAGCTCACCGCCGGCAAGCCGATCGCGCTCGATTTCAAAGATCGTCCCCTCAACGCCGCGATCACCGATCTCCGCGCGAAACTCGGCATCCCACTTGTTTTGCATCCGACGGTCAAAGACGCAACGCGCTTGATCACGGTGATATCGGGCGAACTCCCCCCGTGGCAAGCGCTCGAGAGATTTTGCACCGCGGCGCGCCTGATGGAACAATCGAAGGCCGACGCCAAAGCGGACGTCAAAGCTCCCGCGCGGACGGGTCGGCGGAAGTTGCAACTCGAATCGTCGGACGGGGCGGTGCTGATCGCCCAATTCCTCGGCCGGCCCGGGGACGTGCCCGTGACTTTGGTGGATGGGCAATCGTCGCCCTCGGCGGATCGCCGGACGGGGGTGCGGGTTCAAGCGCTCCCGATGAGCTATCCCGGTTCCGGCATCGATCGCAACCTCGGTGAACTGACGCTGAACATCGATGTGGCTCCGCAGACGGGATTGAATTGGGTCAATACCACCGAAGTGAGGATCGGCAAAGCTTCGACCAGCGGAGGGCGAGAACTACAGACAGTCTGGAAGCCCGACCCAGCCGCGGCGATCATGCCGAACTTCGGCGACGATCTCATCATCGAAAACTCCATCGGATTGGAGATCCCAGTCAAATCGACCCGCACCAATCCGCGCGTGTTGCCGGTGACCTTCAAAGTGGATGCCGGGGATCTGAAAGCGCTCGCCAAGCTCGAAGGCTTGATCCTCGGCGAAATCGCCCAAGTGAATCAGCCCGTGATCGACATCGATGACCTCGCGCGTGCGACGGGTCAAACTTTCGCCGGACCGCAGGGGAGTTCGCTGACGGTGGTTTCCTACACCTTCGATGAGAAAACGAAAGTGACGACGCTCGTCCTCCGGGCCAGGAGCATCAGCCAGTGGGCCGGTCGGCGGATGGGCAATCGCCTCGCCGAGACGATCAATTTCCAATCGTTCGCGAACATCCGCTACACCGATGCCGAAGGCAAAGCACTTCCTCAGCCTTCGATGCCTTCAACCAGTTCCACCGGCGACGGGTGGACGGAGACATACGATGCCACGATTCGCTTCGCATCGGGCAAACCCGCGAAGCTGGTGCTCACGGGGACGAAATTCGTCCCCGTCACGGTGCCGTTCAAGTTGAAGGATGTGCCGTTGGAGTAGCTCAAAATGTCACCAACCCCGTCAGCAATTCCGTGAGTGTCAACCGCTTGTCCGTGGCGAAGAGCACATAGGCGGCAGGCGAGGCCGAGCAATCGACGATCAACTGCTTCGTGTTCGGCACTTCGTGCCCGGTGTCGGTGGGGATGTGACCCGTGACTGCCAAATCCGAATCGACGATCCGCAAAAATTCATCGACCGTTTCCTGCGAAGTATCGCGGCCCCAAGTGATGCCGTAAACCAAGCCGCCGGGGGCGTAATCGGCGACGGCGTATTCCTCTTGCTTCAATTGCAACATGTGGAAGGTGTTCAGCATCTTGCCCGGGAGCAGCGTGTGGCTCAGAAACACGCGATTCGGCGTCCGGTAGGCCAATGGCAATGCCCGCAGCAATTCGTAATAGGCTGTCTCGATCTCGCCCCACGAAGTGCCGTACGCCGCTTTGATCCCTTCGACGAAAACTTCGTTCTGCGATTCGTTCCCTTTGCCGATCAGCCGGCCGGTCATCTGCGCCAACTCGTGGTTCCCCGGCAGCAAATGCACCCGCGTCGGATATTGGCATTTGAGGGCCGCGAACAAGTCGAGCAATTGGTGCGATTTATCGCCGCCCGCCGGGTAGCGGAACGCGCTGTGAACCACCTCTTGCAACACGAGGTGCCGCGTCGGTTGGTTGGCGAGGTCGGCGGCTTTGAGGATCACTTGGAAGTTGGCGATGTGACCGTGGAGATCCCCGGCGACGAGAACCTCGGAGCAATCCCGCAGTTCGACGAAGTGCCCCGCGCGGCCGGGCGTCGCCCGGACGAACTCGGTCGCCCGGCGGAGGGTCGTCAGCATCCGTTCCGGCGTCGGCATGGTCGTTCTTCCCCGTGAAATCAGCATCATACTATTCATGAG
>JANOSQ010000845.1:0-3416 GCA_031415915.1 Fimbriiglobus sp.
CTGAACTCGATTGCCAAGCGAACGGGTCTTGGCTTAGGTCGTTGATTTCCCGAGCGGGGTGGCGTAAGCCCCCCGTGTCTGCGAAATTCGCTCGGCGAAGATCACACGGGGGACTGACGTCCCCCGCTCAGACTGAAGGAGTTTCCCGCAACCGCCAGAATCCGTTGGCGCACTCTTGAGCTTGACTCCGACACTTCACTTTCGCTATCCGGCAATCACTCCACGCGAACACAGCGCTCCCGACTCCGATCCCGCGAACCCACGAGGTCGCCGTGTTTCCTCAGAAGCATTTCTCCCTGATCGTACCCTTGTTGCTCTGCGGGTGCGCCCACGGCTTCGACCGCAACGCCCTCCGGGAACGCCTCAACGACGGCTCCCTCCAGATCTCCGACACGGCCATCGCCGAAGCGCGTGGCCTGAAGCCGCAACTCAAATTGCCATGCCGGGTCGCAGTCTACTTCCAACCCGAGCGCGGCGGCTGGCACTGGACGCCCGAAGACAAGGCCGCGATGAAGGTCTGGGCCGAGGCGCTCAAGAAAGAAGGGATCGCCTCGGAAGTGTTCCCGCTGCCCGAGATCTTGGTGGGCAAAGACAACGGCAAAGACCTGGCGAAGGAACTCCGGCTCGCGGCGGCCAAGTGCGGGGCCGACGTCCTCTTCGTGATCCACGGCGAGGTGCAAACGGACAGCTACAAAAACTTCGCGTCGGCGTTCAACCTGACGATCTTGGGCGGCTTCGTGGTGCCGGGTAGCCACCGGGACTCGCTGTTCATGCTGGAAGGGGTGCTCCTCGACGTGGACAACGGCTACGTCTACACGGGCATTCAAACCGAGGGCGTGGGCAAGATCATGCGGCCGACGTTTGTGATCGAAGACAAGGACGCGATCGCGTTGGCGAAGTCGAAGGCGATGGCCCAGTTCGGCGACGAGGTTCTGCTGCGGATGCGCGGGTTGGCCGGCAAAACCGCGCCGTCATCGATAGAATAATCGACTATGGGCAAGGCGCGCGAGCGGGGGAGCAACGACGAGCCGGTCGTCAAGACGATCTGCCGGAACCGCCGCGCGTCGCACGAGTACGAACTGCACGACACCATCGAATGCGGGATCGTCCTCGTCGGCACGGAAGTGAAGAGCCTGCGGGACGGCCACGCCAATTTGGAAGACTCGTTCGCCAAGATCGAGAAGAACGAGATCTGGCTGATCGGCTGCGAAATCCCGGAGTACACCTTCGGCAACCGACTGAACCACCTGCCGAAACGGAATCGCAAACTGCTGCTGCGCCGTCGCGAGATCGCCAAGTTCGCGCTCAAGGGGGAACAGAAGGGCTTCACGCTCATCCCCATCCGGATGTACTTCAAAGACGGTCGGGCCAAGGTCGAGATCGCCGCGGCCAAGGGGAAGCAAGCCCACGACAAACGCCAATCGCTGAAGACATCCGAGGCCAAGCGGGAGATGGACCGCGCGATGTCCAAGCGCCGGCGCGGGTGAGCCGTGAACATTCTCGCCCTCGTCGAAGCCGAAGACCACGTCTGCTGCCGCTACCGCATCGCGGCCTTTCGCCCGCACCTCGAAACCGCGGGCCACACGCTGGCGATCCGGGCGATTCCGAAAGGGCTCGTCGCCCGACTGCGGGCGATCGCTTCGGTCGGCGAATTCGACGCAGTGATCCTCCAACGGAAGCTGCTGTCGCGGCTCGAAGTGGGTTTACTGCGGCGCAAGGCCCGACGGTTGATCTTCGATTTCGACGATGCTCTCTGGCTGCGGGATTCCCACTCCGGGAAGGGGTTCGGCGACCCCAAGCGCGGGCGGCGGTTCCGAACCATTGCGACTGCGGCCGACGCGGTCGTCGCCGGTAACGCGATTCTCGCGGAGAAGGCCGGACCGCGGGTGACGGTCATTCCGACGTGCATCGACCTGAGCCAGTACGAACCCGCCGCGAAGTCGGAATCGACCGAATGCGTTCAGCTCGTGTGGGTCGGTTCGTCGAGCACGCTGAAGGGCTTGGAGCAACGGCGGGATCTCTTCGAGGAACTCGGGCGGTCGATCTCCGGGCTGCGCCTCAAGGTGATCTGCGACCGCTTTCCCCACTTCGAGCATCTGCCGATCGACGCTGTCTTCTGGAACGAAGCGACCGAAGCGCGCGAACTCGCGTCCGCTGATATCGGTGTCGCATGGGTGCCGGACGATCCGTGGAGCCGGGGCAAGTGCGCCTTGAAGCTGCTGCAATACCAAGCGGCCGGCCTGCCGGTCGTGGCCAACCCTGTGGGCGTGCAAGCCACGATGGTGCGGCCCGGTGCGAATGGCTACCTCGCGTCGACGACCGAGGAATGGGTCACTTCGATTCGCGCGCTGGCGAACGATGCGGACAAACGACGGAGTTTCGGCGCCGCGGGCCGCGAGCAAGTCCGCGTGGGATACAGCATCGCTGTCGGCGGGGCATCGTGGGTCGAACTTCTGCGACGGCTGGAGGCGGCGCCATGCTGAGCCACTTCTTCCGGAAGCTGCGACCCCCCGAGCCACGCGAGCCGCTGCAAACGATCCGGGCGAACGGGCGGGTTTGGTTTCTCCGCGAGGGTGCTTCGGAAACGCTCGGGGGCATCCCCGATCTCGACGCATGGCAACGCCTCGGCTCGGCGACGCTCGTCAAGAAAAACCTTCAGCGGAGCATTTGGCGGGTGACACTTCCCGGCGGCGCGGTCTACCTGAAGCAGTGCCGAACGAATACTCCGAGAGCATGGCTCCGTGAGATTCTGCGGCCGCCGAAAGCCCAGTTGGAATTCGAGAACGCACTGATGCTGCGTTCGCGCGGAATCGGATGCACCGAACCGCTCGCGTGGGGAATGAGCGACGGCCGTTGGCCCGGCGATAGCTTCATCGTCACCCGAGAGCAACCCGGCGCGGTGCCCTTGGATCTGTTCCTGGAACGCCCGCTGACTGCGGAGCGGAGAAGAGTGCTCGCGGTGGCGTTCGGGGAATACTTGGCCAAGCTCCGCGACGGCGGCGTGGTTCACCCCGATGCGCACCCCGGGAATTTCTTGATCGAGTGGAGGGAATTGCCGCGATTCTTCCTGCTCGACGTCCATGCGGTGCAAACCTCGCCAGTGAGCGCGGTCGGTAACCTCGTCTTGCTGAATCGATGGTTTCAACTGCGGGCATCGCGCACCGACCGCTTGCGATTCTGGCAAGCCTACGCCGGGCCGGGTTCAAAGCGTGAACCCAAAGAAATCGAGAGTCAAACGCGGCGATCCAATCTCCGCTTCTGGCAGAGCCGCTTGACGCGTTACCTCGGCAAGAACCGCGAGTACCGCAAGATCCGCGGGCCGGGCGTTCGCGGTCACGCGGTGAATGAACTCCCCGCCGATCTGCTCGCAAGATGGATCGCGAATCCGGATTTGCCTTTTCGACTCCCCCTCTCCG
>JANOSQ010000846.1:0-2666 GCA_031415915.1 Fimbriiglobus sp.
GATCGATAAGGTCATCTGCCATCAAGTGGGGTCGAGCAATCGCGACGCGGTCCTGCGGACGCTCGGCATCGACCGGGCCAAAGATTACAGCACCTACGAATACCTCGGCAACATCGGGACGGTATCGCTGCCTTTGACCGCGGCGCTGGCGGACGAACGGGAGTTCCTGCTGCCGGGGGACAAGGTCGGGTTCTTGGGGATCGGCAGCGGGTTGAATTGCATGATGCTCGGGTTCGAGTGGTGAGTCTCCGAGGATTTCGCAATGGCGGATGAATTGGTACCGCTCTCACCGACCGGTCAAATCTTGATCTACGCCGAAGGCGGGGCGAATCTGCAAGTCCGGCTCGATGGCCAGACCGTCTGGTTGACGCAAGCCGCGATTGCCGAGCTGTTTCAGACGACCAAACAGAACATCAGCCTGCACCTTCAAAACATCTTGGAGGAGGGTGAGCTCTCCTCGGAATCAGTTGTCAAGGAATACTTGACAACTGCCGCCGACAAGAAAAACTATCGCGTCTTGCATTACAACCTCGACGCCATTCTCGCCGTCGGCTACCGGGTTCGATCCGCCGTCGGCACCGCATTCCGGCAGTGGGCGACCGCCCGGCTCTCCGAACTCCTCGTGAAGGGTTTCACACTCGACGACGAACGGATCAAAGCTGGGAAGACTCTGGGCGACGACTACTTCGACGAACTCCTCGCCCGCATCCGCGACATCCGCTCATCCGAACGGATGTTCTGGCAGAAGGTGCTCGATATTTACGCCACCAGCATCGATTACGACGGCCGCGCCAAAGGCTCGCAACTCTTCTTCAAGATCGTGCAGAACAAGATGCACTGGGCTGCACACAGTCACACGGCCGCCGAGGTGATCGCAGAACGGTCGGATGCCGCCAAACCGAAGATGGGCCTCATGACTTGGAAGAATGCCCCGGGAGGGCCGATCCGCAAAGGGGACGTGAGCATCGCCAAGAACTACTTGGACTCCGGAGAGTTGGAGGCGCTGAATCGGATCGTCTCCGCATACCTGGAGTTCGCCGAATTGCAGGCGAACGGGAAGAGGCCGATGCATATGGCCGACTGGATCGGCAAGCTCGACGATTTCCTCAAACTGTCGGATCGGGACATCCTCGACCACGCGGGGTCGATTTCGCAGGAGGTGGCGAAGCTCAAGGCGGAGGGGGAATTCAGAACCTACCGGATAACCCAAGCCGAGCTACCACAACCGGTCGACCGCGACTTCGCCGATGCACTCGACGAAGTTGAAAAAATGAAGCCGACCGCCAAGAAGAAGAGTGAGGAATGACGACCGACCTCTACCCCTTCACCCCCAAACGCCTCGGCCGCATGAGCTACCTCGACGAGGGCGCCGGGGAGCCGGTCGTGATGGTTCACGGCAACCCCACTTGGAGCTTCTACTTCCGCAACCTCGTGCTCGCCTTGCGCGACACGTACCGCTGCATCGCCCCGGATCACATCGGCTGCGGGCTTTCGGATAAGCCGACGGCCGCGGAATACGACTTTCAATTGAAGTCGCGCATCGACGACCTCGAAGCGCTGCTCGATTCCCTCGGGGTCACGTCCAACATCACGCTCGTCGTTCAAGATTGGGGCGGGATGATCGGCATGGGCTACGCGGCCCGGCACCCGGGGCGGATCAAACGCATCGTCGCCACCAACACCGGTTGCACGCGCTTGCCGAAGGCAAAGGGATTTCCCTGGAGTCTGTGGTTAGGGCGCAACACCCGACTCGGAGCGTGGCTGATTTTGAAGCGGAATATGTTCTGCAAAGCGGCGGTGAAGTGGTGCGTGACGCGGAAGCCGCTGCCGGGGGACGTGAAGGCGATGTACCTGATGCCGTACGACACCCCGGCCCACCGGTTGGCGGTGTTGAAGTTCGTGCAGACGATCCCGCTGAAACCGACCGACCCGGGGTACGATATCATCGTCGGTGTGGAGGAATCGGCGCCGAAGTTCTCCGGCGTACCGATGCTTCTGCTCTGGGGGATGAAGGATTTCGTCTTCGACGAGCACTTCCTGCGCGAGTGGCAGCGCCTCTTCCCGCACGCGGAAACCCGGACGTGGCCCGACTGCGGCCATTACCTGCTGGAAGACGCGGGCGATGAAGTGATCCCGGCCATCGCCGCATTCTTGAAGCGATCCTGATGCGCACCGTCGCCGAGCACTTGGCCGAGCGGGCGCGGACGCATCCGACGCAGGTGGCGTTGCACGTCCGGGATCGCGCCGTCACCTTCGCCGAACTGCACGCCGATTCCGATGCGCTCGCCTCTGGCCTGCAATCCGTGGGGATCGTCGCCGGAACCCGCACCGCGCTGATGGTGCCGCCGGGGTTGGATTTCTTCTCGCTGACCTTCGCGCTGTTCAAGATCGGCGCCGTGCCGGTGCTCATCGACCCCGGCATGGGGATGAAGAATTTGGGCGTCTGTTTGGCCCAAGCCGAGCCGGAGGCGTTCATCGGTTCGGCGAAGGCGCACTTGGCGCGAAGGTTGTTCGGTTGGGCGAAGCGCAGTGTGCGGACCACGGTGAACGCGGGCGGGTGGAAGTTGTTTTGCACGACTTCCACGGGGGCGATGCGAATCTCCCCGTTAGCCGGACGCGCAAGCGACGACCACGAATCGGGTACCGCTGGGGCAAACGTCACAGTA
>JANOSQ010000847.1:0-8438 GCA_031415915.1 Fimbriiglobus sp.
GTCAACGTCGATCCGGATTCGGCGAGGTCCCAAACGGCGCCTTCCTTCACGGCGAGTGTGGCTTTGGCCCCTTCGGCCGTGCCGCTGTCGCGCCAGTGGAGGCGAACGGTTCGGCCGGCCCCGTGTTCCGCTTCCACACGGAATCCGTCGATGCCGAGTCGAACCGACTGACCGCCGCTGCGCGAGACGACGTCCGGTTGGCGGGCGCGCCGACCGGCGGCGAAACCGACGTGGGAAACGGGCAGATCGGGGACCGTGAACTTCGCATCGCGGTCGATCCCCGCCGATTGAACCGGGACGGTGAAGCTCACGATCAACTCGTGCGGGCCGGCTCCGCCGATCGGGATCAGGAACCGGTCGGGCAGGCTCGCATCCGGGAAGGCTTCGCCCCCGTCGAGCGCGGCCTTCAGTAGGCGAACCTCCGAGAGCGGAAGCGACAGTTTTTGCTCCCCCGCTTTCTGCGATTGGATCGAGTACTTCGCCCGAACGGTCACCGCGTCGCCGGTGGCGAGGCAATCGTAGTCGGCGGAGAGGATCACGAGGTCGGGCAGCGGTGCACGGCGGAGAGACTCCAATTTTTCGAGGAGGGACGTCGGAGCGAGCACTTGGAACCCGCCCGGTTCCCCCTTCGCCGAAGGAGTGACGTACACCTTCGCGATCTCGGGAGCTTGGGCGTACCCGGCTCCGCTCCAACCGACCCCCGCGAGGGCGAGTGCCGTCAGACCTTTACCGGCAGAGCGAGACTGGAACCAGAGACCCAGGGCGACGCAGCCGAAGGCGACCGCCAACGCGGGTCGGGCCGCGCTCGTCCACCCCGGGGGCGCCAGCCACGACCCGATCCCGATGGTGAGGGCGAGACTCACCGCGAGAAGGAGGCGGAATCGGCCGTGGCGTCGAGCGACGAAACAGCCGAATGTCAGAATCACCGCCGCCGCGAGGGAGCCCGCGCGAACCGCATCGGACTTCAACAGTAGCAGCGAACCCCCGTGATCGGGCGACGATCCGCTCTCGAGCGTCGGCCAGAGCCGGGCGTCCGGATCGATGAACCAAGTCCGTTCGATAGGAGGATCGCCGGGCAGTTCGATCATGTGCGGATCGACTTCGAACAGCAAACTCGAGTGCGGGCGGACTCGGCGGGTGAAGGTGACTCGGAATTCCGATCCGGAGCGCAGCCCCGGTAGGCCGAGCTCCCGCGCTTCGCCGGCGTCCAACACGAGATGCTTGCCGTCGATGCTCGCCGATTCGAATTGTCTGTCTCCCCCGGTGATCGGGAGTCGGGATCCCCCCGCTTCGACCACGGTGCCGGTCAAGGTCTCTCGGATCGTTTCCGAGTCGACTCGGCTCTGGAGTCGCACATCGCGGAAGACCCATCGGCTCCCCGCGGTGACCGAGGGGAGTGCCGCATCCTCGCGCGCCGCCAGTACGATCCGCGTCGGGGCGTCCGTTCCGACCCGGGCGACCGCGGCGCGGAACCGACCCGCCGAGGGTGGGTCGAGTGCGACGCCCGATTCGCCGATCGGCACGCCGAGGAACTGCGGGATCGACAGGCTCTTTTCACCGGCGGCCTTCGTCTCGATCGCACAGGTGAAGTCTCCGAGCACCGGCTTCGAAAACGAAATCCGCCAAATCGAACCGGCCGGCGACGGCGGAATCCCCGCCAACGCGAGCGCGGACCAACGGTCGGCAATCGCCAAGTTCGGCAGCCACGGGATCAGGGCATCGCCGAGCAGCCGGGTCGCGCTGGCCGCCGGCTCGACCTTCCAAACCGATTCGGTTGCCGGCACCCAAACGAGAAGCGACTGCACGGGGACACCCTCCACCCGACTCCGCAGGATCGTGGTCATCCGCCAATCGGATGGGCTTCCGGCCAACGAGAGTGCGAGATCGGCCGAGATCGACGGCGTGGCCCGCGTCACCAACACCTCGTGGTCGGCTTCCCGACCCCGGTAAGCCACGGAGAATCCCGGCTCGCCCACGAGCGGCACCGGGCTCGCGCTCAAGCCCACGCTCGAAACTTTCATCCCGGCCAACGGGCGAACTGTCAAAAGGCCCCGGCGATCTACCGCCCCGAGCGGGATCACTTTCGGGATCTGCGTCGGTCTGGAAGTCTCGGCTTGGGCGAGGTGGGCGGCGGTCGGCGATTCGACGGCGCGGAAGTCCAATCGGATTTCGAGCGTCTGCCCCGTCGCGAGGGCGCGGGACGGTTCGACGAACCATGTGTTCATCGCTCCCGGTTGAGAACCGAAGGTCACCCCGGGATCGTCGGGCGCGAGCGCGGCACTTTCGAGCACGTACCCGGCGGGGGCTCGAAATGCGAACGACGGGATCGGACCGCGTACCGCCGTCACGTCGAACGCCGCGCTCAGTTTCGTCCGGTTCAGTTCGAGCCGCCATTCGAGCGTTTCGACCGTGTTGAAGACGGTATCCAGCGATTTGATCCGAATGCTCGGGGGGCGCCGTTCGACCTTGTCGTCCCCGTTCACCAGCGTCGGGATGAATTCGAGTCGGGTGGAACGGTACGGTGTCGCGGCCGTCTGACCGAGGCGGTAGTCGCCGGGTTGCCAGCCCTCCAACTTCCAGTCGGCGCCGAGTTGGACGGAGATCGCGTCGGCGCGTGCGACCGCGTTCGGCAGGCGAATTTGGAGCGGGATCCAAGTCGCGGTTGCGGTCGGTAATGCAGCCCGGGCGGTGATGGTCGCGTGAGGGGTCGGCGTTTCGTCCCGGAACTGGATCGTCAACGGGCGGGCTTGGGCGCCGTCCGAATTCCAAGTCCACCGCTCCACGGATGCTCCCGTTACGTTCAGGATTTCCAAGCCGGGGTCGACCAGAAACAACTGCGGCTGACTCCCCGCACGGAGGCCTTGTAGCGAGAACTCGAACTGACCGATGGCTTCACCCCGGTGCAAGCTCCAACTCGCCGAGCGGGAGACTCCGATTGCCGGTTTCGATTCCTCGGCCGGCTGGAGTTTTCGAAACGCCAACTCCAGCCGCGTTTGTCCGCCGAAGGCGATTTTCCAGAGTCGCTGATCGCCCTGCGGTGCGGGGAACGGCCCGGTGAGCAAGACCCCCGCTTGGGCGATGACCGGCGCTCGATCGGCGGCGACGGTCAATTCGAGCGTGGCGATCGGGCTGGCGGGGAATTGCAACACGCACCGGTCTTCATCGGGTTGCTCCACGATGCGGGCGGACCACTGGAACGAGAAGCGATTCTGGGAGGGGCCTTCCACCCAAAGCTGCGTCGCCGCTTGCGGTTTGCCTTCGGGGCCAGCCCGGAAGAGCAGCGGGACTTTCCCGTCGGCCCATTTCGGCGCGAGGATCGCGCCCGGCAGCGGGTCGATCCCCATCGCGGTGGGGCCCGGCGTCGGATGGCCCAGCTGCCAGTCGGCGCTGCCGCCGATCCCGCCCGCTTGCACGGTCGCTTTGTAACTGGCTTCGACGATCCGAGCCGGATTCGCCGCTCCGTGTTGAACGACGGCCGCGGCGCGCACGAGCCTTTCGAACTCGGTCTTGTCGAGCTTCTTCAGGCTTCCCCGTGCGAGTTCGGTCTTCGGGGCGTCGAGCCGATCCGCCGGGAGAAAAATGCGTTGGATCCCAACGGGGTCGGGAAGCGGGGAATCCGCGTCGGGGGGCAACACCGAGCCGCCGAGAACGGCGGCGTGCCCGAGCGTCGGGGGCGAACTATTGGGATAAGCACCCGCCCCGACGGCGACGAGCAAGGCGAGGACGAGACAACAGCCGCGGAAGTAGGGGGCCATGGAGACTACCCCCCCGTAGCGAGGGGTGGTGCGGTGCTACCCAAACCGACACCGGCTCGGGCCGCCGAGGGTCGCCGCGACGAGGGGCCACTACCCGAGTTCGGCGTCGAGGCTTCGGGCCCACGCACGGCAATCGCGGAGCGATCGCGGCTGAACCCGGGCAGGCGATCTCGCCGGCGGACGCGGTACCAGCGCCAACTCGCCGAGGTGGCGAGCGTGACCGCGAGCAGAACCGCGCCCGCTTGGGCCCCGGAGAGAGCTTGGGCCAAACTCTGGGGGGAGAACGCGCCGGCGATGGCCAGCCCGACCCCGATCCCGGCGATCGCGGCGCCCAGCCAAAACGTCCGGAAGTAAGAGAGTGTCAAGCCGACGAGGAAAAGCAGACCCGAGCAGACCGCGATCCAGCCGAACTTCGGAATCCGGACGACTGAGATGGTTTGCGGGGAGGCTTGCCGACCCGCGATCGGCTCACCGCCCACCGCGGTGAGCCAAAGGAGTTCCTCCGCGTCGGTCTCGGTTCCCGAATTCAACCACCCTTCCAATTCTTGGGGGTTCTCGCGCGGGGTCGGGGCGAATTCGTACCCGCGCCACGCCCAGCGCTGGTCGGGCTCCCATTGGCCGGAGGTCACTAAGTTCACCGAGTCCGAGGCGATCCACCAGCGCAGGGGCGAGCGATAGACCGCCCCGCGGATGTGGGGAGGGACGCACGGCCGTTCGAAAGATTTGTTGCGGAGGCTGGCGGAGCGGTACCGCACTTCGACCATCAGCGACTTGCCCGGCTTGTATTCCGGTAACGGCACGGCCAGCACCCAGGCTTCTTGGCCCTCCGCCCCGGTCGCCTTCGGCAGCGCTTCGACGTGTTTCCCCTCGACCCAGAGTTCGAGGTGATCGACCCGCGGCAGCTCCATCTCCAAGCCGGAGCCGAGCCAGCGCTTCAGCAAGACCTTTGCCACCATCTGGATGGTCGTGTCCGCGAGGGTCGCCCGGATGTATCCCCGTTCGATCCAGACCGTCGGCAGGCCGGAATCCCCGAGCGCGCCCAAGTTGAACGACAAGGCTGCGGGCGTCGTGGAGGCCGCCAACGTCAACAAGGGGAGGGCGTCGCGATCCGGCGCCGATTCGTTGGGCAGTTCGCGCCAATCCCCCTCGAATTTGTTCAGTCTCCGGCCGCTCGCGGCGCCCCACACACGGAGGGTGGAATCCGTGCGCGTGGCCGATTCCGGCCACAAGAGGCTCACGCTCGGATCCCCCGGCCCGCCCGAACGGAGTGCGAACGCCACGCCGAGTGTGAACTCCTTGCCCGGTTCCGCCGTTGAGCGGAACTCCCAGAGGCCGGGGCCGACGGGGTCGAGCGGCGGAACCGATTGCAAACCGACCAAACCTTCCGGGCCGCGGAGCCGGATCGGCCGGCGGTCGTCGAGGCTGGGTTTGAACTTGAAGGACTGCTGAACGAACAACTGGCGGGCCTGCAAGGTCACATCCACCCGGTTGTCGCAGTGCAAGGCGGGGCGGTACGGCTGCCAAGCCAACTCCGCCCGGGCGATCGCGCGATCGAACGTCCCGCCGACGCTGCCGATCGCGGCCGGGCGCGACGCGGGCCCCGCCGGTGCGGTGAGTGGATCGCTCGCGGCCGACGGTTGACCGCCCTCGAACAACGCCACACTCCCCCGGATTTCGAAACCCTCGGGCACCGTCGCCGTCAAATTCGCTTCGCGCTCATCTGCCTGGGGGAACCGCGGCAAGGAGAACGTCAGCTTCGATTCGCGCTCCTCGGTGCCCGTCTTCGGGGGCAACGGTCTCGTCGCCAATAGCTTCAAGTTGAACGCCGACTTTTGGGGCGCATTGAACCGGATGGCCAACAGCCGGGGCGAACCGTCCTTCAAGATCTGGATGCTCTCGACCACTTCGTCCGGGGACGCTTCGAGGGTCGGCCATTCCGCCGGGATTTCGACGACAACTCGCTCCAACTCCGTCCGCGGAGGCGGCGTCACGCGGATGGTCGATTCCAAACGCCAACCGCCGGGCGTCAGTTTCAACTGGTGCGAGGCTTTGACGCGAATCGCCGTCGGAGCTATCCGAGCGTCGATGTCGAGCCAAGCTCCGGCCTTCGCATTCGGGGCCGGGGCGGCGAGTCCGCCGAAGGTGAACAGGGCGATGTGATCCTCCGGCGCCCCCGGCGGAAGGTCTTGGCGCCGGAACTCCGCGCCGGGCTTGAAACTCAATCGGACCGAGGGGCCGGCCAGTACGTCGATTTTCCCCGACTGCTTCGCGCTCGCCAGCAATTGGAAGGGGCCAATCGCGTAGGGCCCCCGGAATTTCGCGTCGTTCGGCTTCGGCCGTTGAACGCGCACCGTCGCCGTGACCAACCACTGCGCCGTCGGGTCGCCGGGGGTGCGGATCAGCCAGACCGGTTTATTCGGGTCGTTGGGTCGCACCACCGTCGGTGGCATCGGCTCGGGCGGGGGCGACGAACCGGCGCCGGGAGCGACCACCCGCTCGACGGTCACCTCGGCGCCGTTCGGGAGTTGCAAGGGCCACTCCTTCAAGCTCCCGCGTAGGAGCAGCTTGGCCACCGTTTCCACTTGGGTTTCTTCGACGCGCACCACCGCGGTGCTTTCCACGACGGGGAGAACCGCGGCCGGCGTCGCCGCGGACGCAACCGGCTCCCACGCGAGTTCCAACACGTCCGTGGCCCCCAGCGGCATCGGCTTGGCCACCAGTTGCTCGACCGGGCTGGCGAAGCGCTTGATGTCGTTCGGCTTCGCCGGCAAGCCCGCGGGCGCTTCGAGAATCCGCGTCCCCAATGAGACCGACGCGATCCCGGCCGCGGGGGAGGCTTGCAATTGCAACGTGGTGATCGCGGCCCGCGGCAAGCCGAGATCGAATCCGAGTTCGTTCTTCGGCCCGCGCGCGCCCACGGGCACTTCGACATCGAGCGTCAGCGTTTGCTCCCCGGCGCTATCGACGAGCAGGGTCAAGCCGTCGTCGCCGGGCGGGTTCAAGATCGGCAGCTTGGCTTGCCCGGACTTCGCGGCGACGAGCAGACTCCGCTGGCACCCGAGGATCAGCAGCGTGCGCGGTTGGGTCGTGCGGAAGGAGTACGTCAGCGAGAGTGCCGCGACGAGGCGTTCCCCCCGCGTTTCGATCTTCCCGCGAATCGCCACGGAACTCGGCGCCTGCGTCTTCGCTTTCCGCGCTTGCTCCGACTGCTCCACCAAGTTCTTGTAATCTTGGGGCGAAAGCACGACGCCCTCGACGGTCGGGTTCACGTCGTCCGGGTTCTTGGTCCAGAAGACCACCGTGCCGTCCGGCAACTTGATCGCGGTGGATTTGACCGGTTCCGGCGCCGGCGTTTGCCCGGCCACCGAGGAAACGACGATCCCGGCCACGAGCGTGGAAAGGAGGAGAATGCGCCAGGCTGTGCTCGGTGTTCTCACACTGCAACTATACCCCAATTCTCCCAAATTCCGAACCGGCATAGCCGGAACACCCGCGCAATCATCCCACGGTGGCCGGGTCGATCCAATTGTGCCGAACAAGCGTCGCAACTTCGGCTCGGGGCGACCCGAAGAGGGCATACGCCCCTCCCGCGACGAGGGCGACATGCGCCGCGACGAGAAACCAGAACAGGATGAGGAAGGGTGTTTTCTTCGTCTTGTGGCGCAACCGACGCTGTCCGAGCAGCGCCCCCGGCCAGCCGCCCAAAAACGCCAAGAGTTGCAATGTGGACTCGGGCACCCGCCGACCGCCGTGGACGGCTCGCCGTTTGTCGAGCCAGTAGAGCGCGAAGGTGGCGGTGCTCAAAATCAGAACGCTGCCGATGTAGAGAAGGATCGTGTTCAACATGGGCCGGCGCTTTCCTCACGACGATCTTGCGGCCGTACTACCCAAATCTGGGAATCAATCCTCTCGGCGATTCACTGCCTCGAGCGGCACGTCCTCGGAATCGAACTGGCTCAGGTCGAAATTCCGAGGGGCCCAGCGGCCGGAGCGATGGCCCGTGGCCTCGCCGCATCTTTCGGCCGATTATGCAGACCCCCGGACAATCCCCGTCAAATGCTGGCGCAAAGCCCTTGAAATGGAAGGCGAGTTCGCCAGCGCCTTCAGCACCGGCTTCGCCTCGGCCGGCGTCAGGCGGTCGTCGAGCGGGTCGGCGCCGCCCGCCAACGTTTGCAGCGCGGGTGTCTGCAAATAGACATGCAATGCTTCCACTTCGTACATCCGCTCCGTCCCGTTCGGCAGAGACTCCAGCACGTCGAACGCCCGCAGCCACGGGAACGACACTTCGGCGACCGGCGACATCGGCAGATCGCTCCGGAATGGTTGATCCAGTGCCGCCGCCGCTTTCAACACCCCGCGTCCGAAGTATTTGCCGAACTCGGGGTGGGAGCGATCCGCCGACTCGAACAGCGCGTGCCGGACGGCTTCGACATGCTGCCACGGGGCGGTGCCTTCGGGGAAACTGGCGGATTGAAGCCAGAGTGCGGCGGCCGCGGCCGCTTGCGGGGTCGCGGAAGAAGTGCCGCCGCCGAAGCCGACCACACCACCGCAGCCCATCATCGCCCACGGGGCATTCGGCGTGTACGCGGCGAGCGCCGTTTCCATCTTCGCCGGCGGCCCGAAGCACCCGTGCATGTGGCGATGCAGGCCGGATTTGTGGTACGCGGTCCCGTCGGCGGTGAC
>JANOSQ010000848.1:0-4177 GCA_031415915.1 Fimbriiglobus sp.
GCCCTTGCGATCGAGCGCGGCCACTTCCACCAGCTTTGCATACGCCCCTTTGAGGTGGTCGTGCGTGAGTTCCAAGTCTTTGCTAGCGAACGGGGGGACCGCGATGACCTCTTTCAATTCCTCCCCGTGCTTGGCCAAGCCTTTCTTCACCGCGGCCAGCAGCGCCGCCACGTCGTTGGTCACGTTCTTCGTCACCGGGACGGCCCGTACCAGCAAGCGCAGGCCGCCGGCCGTTTCGCTCACCACCAGCTCGAGCGTCGATTCTTTCGCGTCTTTGACGGGGCGAACCATCACGAGCACTTCGGCCTTCAAGAGCTTGCCGAGCTTCACGCGTTCGCCGACCCCCTGCGGGCTGAACATCGCTTGGAGCTTCTGCTCCTTCAGGATCTGGTCGATCTGGGCGCGTTCGACCCATGTGCCATTCGAGTCGCCGAGCAGTTTGGCTTCGAGCAACGCGGCCTGCGGGATCTTCTCCGGATCGAGCAATGCACAATTCGGCGGCGCGGCGGTGACCGCGAGTGGTGCGAGGGCGAGCACGAACAGAGGGAGGAGACCGACGCGCATGGGTGTACTCCGAGAAATGCGGAATGTGCCGTGTGCGCAAAGGGTGGACCGCGTGTGGCCCGCCCTCACGCCGAGTTACTTCTTCTCGATCGTCACCAACTTGGCCAGAATCCGATCGGCGAGTTCTGCCGCCGCTTGCTGCAGCGCCGCTTTGCCCCCCACTTGCTCCGAGACATCCACCACCAGCGAAGTCTGCCGGTCGACGGCGAGCACCTTGCCGGTCTTGCGATCGACCGCTTTCAGTTCGACCCGCGCCCGCACGCTGATGAGGGTGCCGACACGAGTCGCCACTTCGCTGAAGCCTTCGCCGGTGATCAGCACGTCCGCTTTGCTCTTGCCGCCTTCGTCCGCGTCGATCAACTCGAAACCGGTTTCCTTGGCGAAATGCATCACTTCGGTCTGGGCCGCGGGATCCACCGCCGGCTGACCGATGTGCTTCTCGGTGACTTGGATCAACAGCGCGGGGCGCTTGGCCTTGCCGAATTTCTTGTTCAACTCCTCGATGCGATCGACCGTCTTGACCGGTGCGGCCACGAGCTTCTCGCGGTTCTTGGCCATCGTCGTTTCCATCGCGTCGGCCAGTTTCCCGGCGAGCGCGCCGAGGTCGTCCGATGCCAGCCCTTCGACCGACGCACCCAACACCCGGCCGTTCTCGGTGCCGATCAACTTGGCCACCAAGAAGAGCTTCTTCTCGACTTGGATAACCGATCCGGTGACGAGGACCTTGGCCCCCGTCAACTGGCCGACCTTCACCGCTTCGTCCGCTTTCACGGTCCCGGTGAGACTCAGCGTTTGCTCGTCGAGCAACTTCTTCAGATCCCCCCGATCGACCAAGTAGAAGTCGGGTTTGGCGACCAATTTGGCGAAGAGCAAGTCGGCCACTTTCGCCGCGAGATCTTTCGAACCGCGCTCTTCGAAGCCGAGGATGGCCACGGGGTAGACGGCCTCCTCTTTCTTCTCGTCCTTCTTCGCCGCTTGACCGAGGGCAGTCGCGGGCCAAGTCGCGAGTCCGAATGCCAGGGCCAGCGTCGCCAAGAAAATCAGTCTCATCGGTCGTTCTCCTTCGGGGGTTCCATCTTCGTATCGGTCATGTATTCCAGCATCCGCGCGAACAGGAATCGCGGGGTCGGCCCCGCGTCCCACTTCGCCACGATCGCCAAGCCGCACACGGCCCAGCGGCCTTTTCCCGAGCGCGCTTCCACCCACGGCCAACCGCCCGCCCCGGCGGCGACTTCGCCCACGGCGGAATCGTCGCCTTTTTTCACGGTGAGCGTGCTGGCGATGGCCTTGCCATCCGGCGGCCAACCGTCGGCGTCGAGCCGTTTGTCGAGCTTGCGGACGATGTCTTTGCGGAACGTGAGTTCCTCGAAATCCTCGGCGGAGGCGAGGCCGGGGATCGGGAGTTCCCCGGAAGCGGGCGCCAAACAGAGGACGGTCAGCCCCGACTCCGCGGCTTTCTTCAACGCGACTCCCAATCCTTTTTCGTCGTCGAGCGCGATTCCTTCGCCCACGATGAGAATTCCTTCTTTGAGGTCCCCGATGTCGTTCAGACCGCGGGCGAGTTCGAAGGGGATTTTCTCCGCGGTGAACAGCTTCTCCGTCGCACCTTTCGGGTCGTACAACGTGATCTTCAGCTTCTTCAGCCACTCGGTTCGATCCGCGAACGCGGATTTTGGAAAGATCCAAACGTCCTGCTCGAATGTCGCCGAAGCTTTGGTTTGCTTCTCTTCGATGATGAAAAGCGAGAGCTTCGTCGGCAGGATAACGCCGTCTTTGAGCGGTGGGATCGGGATCTTGATCGCAATGTCAGCGGGGGCATCGGGGCCAACCGCGAGTGGGACCTCGCCCGCTTTGATGGTCGCCGTACCGGACGCCAGCCGCCAGGTCACCCGCCCCTTGATCGCGCGGTTGGCTCCGACCCGATAACGGAATGCGCTCTCGGCGTCGCCGAAGACATTCCCGGATGCCCGCGCCGGGACGATACTCACATCGGGTTTTTCAGCTTTCTTCGCATCGTCCGCATGCGCTGCGAGCGTGCCGACCAAGAGCAGCCAAGCGGATTGAAAGAGTCGGGATCGATAAGACTTGTGCACGGTGCCCCTTTTCATCGATCGGCGGGGCGTATACCCGAGATGGATCCTGCGCTTTGCTATCCATCATCACTACACGCGTCTGCCCGTCGGACAAGGCGTCTCGTCCTCGGGAGCGGCGCTCGATTCACAGCCATCGCAACTTCGAAGCCGTCGCGACCACCACCACATTCCGTTCAGCCGGCTTGCCGGGCGCCGGCTCGAGGATGGCGACCAGACCGTACTGCGAACCGACGCCCGAGAAGCGGAGAAGGCCAAAAAGGGGCGGATGAAAATTGCATTTTCTGGGTCTTCGCAGACCTTTCCAAACAATGTTGGACTGCTTGGTAGACTCGATCACGCTTCAATGTGCACCTCAATGCGACATAAAAAGTACCGGGGACAACCCCGGAGCTCTGCTGGTGTTGTAAGTGGAACCGACGATCAAGCGGTCTTTTTCTCCGATCCACTGGAATCAAGCGATTCTGATCAGATGCGAATGAGCCAAGTGGATTCGGTCCTCTTCCGGATATCGCAAAGTGAGCGCCGACCGCCCCCATTGGCGCCCAATCGAGCAGTCAAGCGGCTCCAGATCCTCCTCGTACCGCTGGTTGGCTCGGTCATTCGACATGGGGGGTCGATTCGAGAAGTGGGCTTTCCGCCGTGCTGCTCTCCCCCCAAGTTGTAGGTCAACGGCCCGTCGCACAATTGACTCGGAGACAGGATGGGTAAGGCACAAAAAGCGACCACGATTTCTTTAGTTCTTGCCACAAGGAACTCGGAAGCTCTGGTGAAACTCTGGCAGCTCGGCAAGGCCAGCCTCAAGCGATGTCCGAAGGAGTCTCTTCGACACGGGGAAAAGAACATTCAGTTGATGAGGGAGCGATCCCTATTGAGGGACGCTGCTCAAGAGCAAGGTCTTATCCTAAAGATCGACAAATACACGGTGCTGCGAATGAGACGCGTAGCAAAGGACTTCAAGGCTAGCCAAATCAAGGCTTTGGCGGTTCGAATTCGCAATCTCCGTTCCCGGTTTTCCACGACGCACTTGCTCCGGGTTGTCTCCGTCGAAGATCGCGAACGGCGAGATCAGATCGTTTCCGAAGCAATTGAGGGGTCTTGGACGTATGTCACGCTCTACCGACACGTGCAGCTCACGCTCCCTCGGCGAGAATGGGAATCGGGCCGGGCTCCGCTGGTCCCCGCTGAAGTGAACGAGCAATTGGTGTTGCTCGAAAGCTTGGCCACGCGCTGGCTGCGCTGCACGAAAGCGGCTTCGGAAGATCTGCCAGAGGCTGTTCTCCAAGTGGTGAAAAAAGCCAACGTGGCAATGTCGGCTGTCCGAAAAGCTGTGCGTCGATCCATCGATCGACCTTGAACCCCCAAGACGGCAACGTTCGTCTCGCTCGCGACCGAAAACTGAAACTCGACTGTCCAGCATCTGTCGGCCACACCGAGCCCAATTTGGTGAACGTTCAGTGACACGTTAGGCGAGCGGCAGGAGGTAGCCTACCCAATTGAGGTTTCCGAAACGAGCTCGGCAT
>JANOSQ010000849.1:0-1622 GCA_031415915.1 Fimbriiglobus sp.
CCCCTCCTCCGTTCGTCTTGCGGCCCGGGGTTTTTCTGCCCCCCCCCCCCCCGCCCCCGGCTCGCTTGGGTCACAGCGTCTTGAGGTATTCCACCACCGCCGCTCGCTCTTCGTCCGTCAGCTTGTTCCCGTAAGTATGCCCGGCGTTGCCGCGACCCGGTTTGTTCGTGTCGTACACCTTCCGGCGTTCGATGGCTTCGAGGCTCGCTTTCGGCGCCGGCACTTCCTCGATCTTCCAGCCCACCTTCGCTTTGTCGTAATCGGCTTCGTCCGTGCGGTAGCTGCGGGTGAAAATCTTGGGCCGCGTTTTGCTGTTCAGTACCCCGTCGAGCGTCGGCACGCTGCCGTTGTGGAAGTACGGCGCCGTGGCCCAGATGCCGTCGAGCGGCGGCGCTTGGTAGCCGGCGGTTTCGTTCATCCGATAGCCGGGGAAGAACCAACTCCCGTTCGGTTCTTTGGCGAACCAGCTGGCGTTGTAAGCCGCGGCGAACTTCGGCTCCAAACTCTCGTGCTTCTTGCGATCCGTGCCGATCTCCTCGAGCGCGACCACTTTGTTCGGGTACGTCCACTGCTCGCCGTATGTCCCGTGACACTTGGCGCAGTTGGTTTCAAATACTTTTCGCCCCGCCTCCGCTTTCGCCGCGTCGATGGCGAACGGGTACTTCGGCGGCGTGAGGTTGAGCAAATACCGCTGGATGTCGCCGAACATCGGCTCCGATTTTTTGAACTCCGCGGCCGTCGTGAGCGGGTGCATCATGAATTGCATCAGGCTTCGTACGCTGCGCGCGTCCGAAGCCCCGATGTGATACATGGTTTTCTTCTTTTTCAACAGCCACCACGCCGGGGTGTCTTCGCAAGTGTCGTCGTGCAAACCGAGGTCGCGGTAGATCGGCGTGAGCAGGAGATCGTCGGTGCGATAGCCGAGCAGATACACCGCGAACGGCCCCGCTTCGGTGGTGCCACGGACGTTGGTGAATGCGAACGGCACCTTGCCGGGACTCTTCGCGGCCGCGGCCATCTCCTCGAACAAAGCTTGGAAATCGAGCGAACTGTTCCCGAGGCCGATCATCGACTTGCCCATGATCGACCCGCCGTGGCACGTCATGCAGTCGATGCCGAGGCCTTGGCCGATGAGCAGATCGGCCTTGCGGATCCCCATTGGGTAGCCGTCGTTCTCGAAGGGGGCTTCGTGCAACCCGTAGCGCTCGCGGAACCGCGCGGCGTGGTCGACGGGTTTCTCCTTCAAGCCCCAGACCTTCCACGCGTTTTCGTAAGACGCCTTCGGCCAAAAGGCTTTGATCGTCGCGGTCGATTCCAAAGCCCGTTTCCCGCGCTCCGCCGGCGTCGGTTCCGCGGCCGACAACGCCGACTGAAATCCGAGAATGGCCAGCAGCAACGATACCCGCAGCATGTCGAATCCTCGGGTCGGTCACGCTCCCATTATAACGGAGCTCGGAATCCGATTGCGAGGTCGGTTGAACCAGACTCGCCTTGCCCAGTTTCCCGGCTCGGGGTATTCCCCCGGCCATGCACACCAAGTTGAACAATCTGCAGGGGCTTCGCGGCGTCGCGTGTTTGCTCGTCCTCGGCATTCACATGGGGGCTTGGGAGCACGATTTCGG
>JANOSQ010000850.1:0-2340 GCA_031415915.1 Fimbriiglobus sp.
AGCAGATTCTGCCGGTGCTGCTCGACAAAACCTCCGCGAGCACCGGCTACGAACTCAGTCCGCGCATCAACGTCAACACCGCGCCGCGGGAAGTGCTGATGACACTGCCCGGTTTGACGGAAACGGAAGTCGATACGCTGATTTCGACCCGGTCGACGCTGACGCCGACGGACGTGACGACCCTCTCCGGCGCTTGGATCGTCACGCAGTCCCAACTGCCGGCCGATAAGTTCAAGAACATCGAAAAATACATCGGCGGGCGCACCCACACGTACCGAATCCATTCGGTGGGTTATTTCGGCAAGCCCGGCGGGCCGAGCGCCCGCGCGGAAGCCGTCGTGGACGTGGCGCTCGGCACGCCCCGGATCCTTTATTACCGCGACCTCACCGACTTGGGTCGGGGGTTCCCGGATGCGAACTTGCCCCGCTAGTGGTGGATTTGTTAGCCGGACGCGCTAGCGACGGCCCCGAACCGGTTGCTCGATGTCCTAAACAAACTGATGCGACCGAATCGTAGCCGGCGCTAGCGCGTCCGGCTAACAAATCGATTTGGCCGCATTGAAACACTCGGTCACCCGGAGGAGCACCTTGTCACGCTTTTTGGCCATCGACGCCGACGCCGGCGGACTTTTGATCGCCGGGGCGACCGTGCGCAGCGGGGGCGTGCAAATCGAGCAGGCCCTCGCCGTGCTCGAAGACGCGCCGTCGAATCTCACCGCCGCCAACGCCATCCACCTCGGCACGAAGCTCAAAGCGCTGCTGAAAGAGGCGGGGATCGCCCCCGCGCCGGTGCTGATGTGTTTCGGCCGCGACCGGATCATCGTCAAAGACGTCAAGTTCCCGCCCGTCGCCCCGAACGAAGAAGCGGCGGTCGTCCGCTTCCAGGCCCAGAAGGATCTCGCCGACGCGGCCGACGATGTGGTGATGGACTACTTCACGACGCCCGGGGCACCGGGGGAAGTGCAGAAGCATGCCACGGTCGTGTTCGTGCGCAAAGAACTCTACGCCGCGGCCCAGGAATTCTGTCTCGCCGCCGGGTTGAAACTCGCCGCGGTCACGGCCCGCCCGTTCGCCACGCTCGCCGCCGCCCGCCGGGCCATCGCCACCGGGGCGACCAACCCTCCGGACGACCCGCAAGCGCCGATCGCGGTGCTGAGCCTCTGGGGCACCGGCGGCGAGTTCGCCGTCGGTCACGGGAACCAGACGCTCTTCTCGCGGACGATCTCGCCGATGTCGCTCGGCGGCGAAGCGGCGCTGCTCGGCGACATCAAACCGAGCCTCGCGACGTTCAACGGCCAGACGCCGGGCAAGCCGATCCAAGCTCTCTATGTGGCCGAAGGGGATGCCAGCGGCACGAGCTGGATCGGCCGCTTGCAAGCGGCGCTCGGCCTGCCGGTTCACCCGCTCGATCCGCTGGCCGGGTCGAAGGTCGCCGAAAATGTCCCGCCGGAATTGCACGGTCGCTTCGTGGGCCCGGTCGGCTTGCTGGCGACCAAGACCTCCGGCGAATCGCTCAACGTCAACTTCACCGCGCCGCGGGCGCCGCGGGCGGCGCCGAACAAACTGCGCCGCCGGCTGACTTTGCTCGGTGGGCTGGCCGCCCTTCTGCTCGTCGGCACGGGGGTATTCCTCTACCTGCAACTGCTGAGCGCGGAGAAAGAGGGCGTGCGGCTGGCCCAGGAGAAAGCCGAGTTCGAAGAGAAGACCAAAGGGCAGGCGCTCGACAACAAGCGCGTCGATGCGGCCCAGAAATTCGTGGCCCGCGGGGTGCCCTGGATCGATGTCTATTACGACCTCAACGACCAATTCCCGACTTTGGAGAGGTTCCGCCTGCAATCGTTCGAGGGGACGATGGCGGCGCAAACCGCGGTGAAGCCGGGGGCCGCGCCGGCCAAGGCGCCGGTGCCGACGCTCGGCAGCCCGGCCAAACCGGGGATCAAACCGGGCGACAAACCGATCGCCAGCGTGTCGATGATGGTGCTCACCGACGACGGCGCCCTACCGGCGAAGCTGACGGACATCCTCAACAAGGAGCCGGGCTACGCCAACGCCCGCTTCACGACCGGCGGCCTCGCCGGCGGCAGCGGCTCCAAAGTGCTGCAGTTCACTGTCAACGCCGATTTGTTCCCGCGCAAGCCCGAAGACTTCAAACGGAAGCTGCCGCCCCCGCCCCCGCCGCCGAAGCTCGCGCCCGCCGCTCCCAAGCCCGAAGAAATCCCGTTCGATCCGTTCGATGTCGGAGGTGGCCAGTGAACGTATCCTCCCGCGAGCGCATCCTCATTTGGGCCTTCAGCCTCGTCGGCGTCGGCTTGCTCGGCTACGTCTTCATCGCCATGCTGC
>JANOSQ010000851.1:0-3577 GCA_031415915.1 Fimbriiglobus sp.
GCGGCGACGCAGGCGATGGCGATGGCCAAGTCGGCGCCGACGCGGCCTTCGCTCAGTTTTTCCAGCGAGCCGTACAGCACTCGCGCTCCGCCGAGCACGGCGACGATCAGCGCGAAGCGGAACCCGAAGATCTCCGTCGTGATCCACGTCGGCGTCGGGTAGACGGTTTCGGACAGCCACTTCGCCAACTGCGGCCAAAGGTCGCCGATGAGCAGCGCCGCGAGCAAGCCCGTGATGAGGTAAAGCGTACCGTTGCTTCGCGGCCGGAAGGGGGACTCGGAGTGGTCGAACTCGCGGTGCATGGCGATCAAGCTATGCCGGGTTCGCTTCACAATCAAGAAACCGCGAAGTGCGGGGGAGGATGCTGCCGATTCACATCACCGCAGGAATTTGCAGGTGAGCGGCACGGAATCTGTTCGTTTCGTGCCCATGACACCGGCTCTGGGTGGATCGGTCTGTCCAGCCGATCCACTCGGCGCAAGTCCTAGGCGGGGTTGGTCTGTCCAGAAAATATCGGTCTGTCCAGAAAAACTTGGGTCTGTCCAGAGGGGGGTGGGGGATGTCGCGCTGGACAGACCTTCCTGCCCGGCGCGAATCCGGCGCAGTCGGCTCGAGGGCATTCGCTCACCCCGCCAAGGCGCTGCGCCCGAGCACCGTGTACTCCATGCCGTCGCGGCGAAGCTCGGTGCTGTAGATCAGCACTTCCTGCACGAGCGCGAAGCCGGCGTTCCAGCTCAGGTGCTTCGGCAATTCCGCGGCCAACAGGTTCGCGTCATCTTCCCCTTTGGCTCGGCCGAGTGTGAGGTGCGGGGTGTAGCCGCGCTCTTCTTGGCGGTAGGCGCCGAGTTCCATGAGCGGTCCGGAAATGGCCGTGTGCAACCGTAGCAGCGCCTCGGCGCCGTCGGTGATGCCGCCCCAGAGCACCTTCGGGCGACGCGGCGTCGGGAAGGCGCCGACGCCGCCGACGCGGAGCGTGAACGGGGCCTCCTTCGCAGCCGCTTTCGCGGTGATCCGGCAGGCGATCACCAAGTCGGTGTCCTCGATTTCGCCGAGGAACAGCAGGGTGACGTGGAGGTTCTGCGGTTCGACCCACTTCACCTCGGCGCCGCTCAGCGCGAGGGATCGCTGCATCAATTTCGACGAGGCGCGGATGGTGTCGCTGACGGCCACGCCGATGAATGTGCGAGTGCGTGCCATGGGGAAGCCTTCCGGGAACGGGATTTCGGGGTTTGCACCCCATTCAAACGTGATACGTTTTGAAGCATGAAGTACCAAGAACTCGGCCGCACCGGCCTGTCGGTTTCCCAACTGTCGCTGGGCGGCGCCCAGTTCGGGCAGCAGTACGGCCCGCTGTCGGTGCCCGATGCGGCCGGAGTCGTCCACGCGGCCATCGACGCGGGGGTGAACCTGATCGACACGTCGGCGTTCTACGGCCAAGGCACGTCGGAAACGATTCTCGGCGAAGTGCTGGCGGGGGGCCGGCGCGACAAGGTGTCGATTTGCACGAAGGCGGGGCGATTGGATCGCGACCAATTCGACTTCACCGCCGATGGGATGCGCGAGTGCTTCGAAGGCTCCCTCCGCAGGCTGCGCACCGATCGGGTCGAAATCCTGCTGGCCCACGACATCGAATACGCCGACGACTTCGAGCGAGTCTTCGACGAAACCGCCGCGGTGCTGCACGACCTCAAGCGCGAAGGGAAATGCCGGTTCATCGGCATGTCCTGCTTGCCGCTCGGATTGCTGGCGAAAGCCATCGAACGCTGCGACCTCGACGTGGTCATTTCGTACTGCCACTTCAACTTGCAGGATCAGACGCTGACTTCGGAGTTGATGCCGGTGGCCGCCAAGCACGGGGTCGGGGTGTTGAACGCCAGCCCGCTGAGCATGGGATTGTTAACGAACCAAGGCCCGCAGCCATGGCACCCGGCCGACGACGCGATCAAAGCGGCGTGTCGGCAGGCGGCGGACTACTGCCGGTCGAAGGGGGCGGACATCAGTTTCCTCGGGATGCAGTTCTGCCTGAACGGTGTGGATGTGCCGAGCACGATCTCCGGTGCCGCGACGCGGGGGGAACTCGAAACGAACCTGAAGGCGCTGGCGAGTGTCCCGGATGCGGAACTGCTCGCGGCGGTGCGGGCGATTCTGGAACCGGTCCGCGACCGGACGTGGCCCAGCGGGACCTGGAAGGCGTAAGATATCACGAGGCGAGCCGACCGAGTCAACGGTCGCGTGGATCCGCAATCGAAGGCCTCCGAATCATGCGTTGTTTCTCCACAACTCTGCTGGTCTTAGTCTTCACCCTCTCTTCCGCAGCGTTCGCCGCGCCGCTGCCGGAGCCCGTGAGCTACGCCAAGCCGACCCCCGGCGACCGCTTCGTCCTTGTCGTGTTCGGCTCTCTCGAAGCGGAAGCCAAGTTGAAGGGCGAGACCAAGCAGTACGTCGAAGGCGTCCGGGCCAAATACCCAGCGCCGGGGATGTACCGCGGCGATCAACTCGTCTACCCGCTCGACGGGTACGCCCCGGACGATAACGTTTACCTCTCCGCCGACGGTCGGTACGTCGTCCGCATCGAAGGCGATTGGTGGAAGACGAAGGCCTACACCGGCGGCACCCGGCTCCCCGCGGAAGTGGAACAGAAGCAACTCGACGCCCCGGCGATCAGCTTCTTCGAAGACGGCAAATTGCTGAAGAGCCACCCGTTGAAGTCGCTCATCACCGATCCGCTGTTGCTGCCGCACTCGCCCGAGCACATCCTGTGGCCCGGTGGCGCCGTGTTCCGCGAAGACCGCGGCGATTTCCTGCTCTACACCCAAGACACGAACCGGATCACGTTCGACTTCCGCACCGGCGAGATCGCGGCCACCGAGAAGATGGGGTACGGCAACCGCTTCGGCCAGACGCTGATCCTCGCCACCCTCGGGTTGACCGTGCTGCTGCTGCTGGCGTGGGCGCTGTACGCGTTCCGCGGCATCCGCACGGCGAAGGCCGGCCCCGTTTCCGCTTCACCCCCGGGGGGGCAAGCCTTAGGATGACCGCACGCGCCCGTAGCTCAACTGGATAGAGCAGCCGATTTCTACTCGGCAGGTTGTGGGTTCGACTCCCGCCGGGCGTACTGATCCGACTTTTTGCACTCGGAACTCCACCCATGCTCCGCTTTGTCTATCTGCTGTTGCTGCTCCTCGTCGCGCTCGCCCCGGTGTCCGCCGCGGAGAAAATCCGCGTGGCCTGCGTCGGGGACAGCATCACCTACGGCGCCGGGGTCCAACTCCGCGAGAAGAACTGCTACCCGAACGTCCTTCTCGGCTTGCTCGGCAGCGACCACGAAGTGAAGAACTTCGGCGTCAGCGGGGCGATGCTGCTCAACGCCGGCGACTTGCCCTACACGAAGCAGAATGCCTACAAAGACGCCCTCGCGTACAAACCTAGCATCATCATCAAGCTCGGCACCAACGACAGCAAACCGCAGAACTGGAAGAAAGCCGACGACTTCACCAAGGACTACACCGCGCTGATCGAGTCCTTCCAGAAGCTCGAATGGAAGCCGACGGTCTACCTCTGCACCCCCGCGCCGGCC
>JANOSQ010000852.1:0-8519 GCA_031415915.1 Fimbriiglobus sp.
GGGAACGCGCCGTCGTACACGGAAAACTCCCTCGGCCTTCGCTTGGCCCGAGTTCCGTCGGTTCCAGCAGGCAAGTAAAATGGGCGGAGCCGGGCCGTGCGTAGCGTAGTGGAATGGAGCGGAGGCGGATGCCGTAGCGGAATGGAACGGAGCGGAGGTAAGAAACCCATCCCCCTAAATCCCCTGAGACAAGATTGGGGAAATCAGAAGCCTCTGGGGACGGGTTTCCGCCTCGGGCCAGCCGCCCGAGGGCACCGAATGGGCACTGAGTTCCCGGTTTGGGGCACTGAATTCTGATAGAATAGGGTTCAGGCGTGCATCAATGCGATACCGGCACGCCCGGCCGAAATGCTACAAAAGCCCTAGAAAATCAGGCTGATCAACTCAGTGCGAAGGGCGGGACTTGAACCCGCACAGCCTTGCGGCCGCAAGAACCTAAATCTTGTGCGTCTGCCAATTCCGCCACCCTCGCCGGGTCTGTCAGCTTATCGTGTTCGAGGCGTGTAGGCTTTCAAATAGTCCGTCAAACTCCGGGCATAGCTCGTGCGCAGGTTCCCCACCGAGGTCATCTCTTCGATGGCTTCTTCGTTCCGCCAACCGCTGTATTCCATCCGGTAGATCGCCACCATCGCACCGGTGCGGTGTTCGCCGGCGAAGCAGTGGATCAGCATCGGCCGGGGTGTTTCTTCGGGCTTCGCCAAGAGATTGAGGAACAGGCGGGTCGTCTCTTCTCCGGGAATCCGATCGCCCTTCATTTCCCAATCCGGGATCGGCAAGCGGTGGAATTTCCGCCCCGTCGCTTCGCAGAATGTCTGCTCGAAATCGTCCGTTTGCTCGCTGTTGGAAAAGCGGGGATCGCGGATCGAGAAGACCGTCCGGATGCCGCGCTCGCGAACGACGCGCTCGAACGCTTCCGGACTCATCTGCCCGCTGCGGTAGAGCGCGTCCGGCTCGACGGTGCGGAGGTTGCGCACCGTCCGGACGCGGTTCACTTTGTGCAGCAACGGCACCGCGACGATGACGGCGAGGATCGCAACCGCGAGAGCGCTTCGCAAGATCATCCGATTCCTTCCTTCATACGGCGAGGCTCGGGGCCACGGCGACATTCGGCGTCCTCCGCCGACGCAACCAGCCGAGCAAAGCAGTACGCTCTCGGAGAGGCGGTTGGAGTTCCGTCGTCGTCGGCCGCAGGATAACGAGGATCAGAATCGGGGCATACCAGAGGACGTACGCCCCGCCTTTATCGGCGAACCAAAATTGGATGCCGATGAGCAGCACGGCATTCGCGGCCAGCAGTTGGCCCAGATCGCGCGCCGTCGGCCAAAAGAGCGAACCGATCACGAGCCCCGTGAATGCGATGAAGACCGGGAGTCGGTAGGCCCAATGGACGCCGGCCCAGATTCCTTCCAGTTTCAACAACCGCCACGGTTGCCAGTCGGCGAGGTTGAGCGTCTGCCAAATACCGGACGTGTACTCGCCGCCGAAGAGCAGGGCGGGCACCGTGACGGCCAAGCTGATGATGGTGAAACTCGCGAACCAAGCGAGGAACGTCCCCTGTCCTCGACCCCGGTAGAACTGCAACCAGACGGGGAGAAGCACGACCGGGAAGAACGAAGTCCCCACGGCGATGCCAATGAGAATCCCCGCGGCCACGGGCTTGCGGTAGCCGAGGAATGCGCCGAGGAGCAACGCCGTCGGCCAAACGTGGTGCGATTGATCGAATCGGTAGGCCGTGAACGGGAGCATCAGGTAGAGGGCCGCGGCGCCGGCGCCGATCGCCGCTTCTCGGAAGTGAATCCACCCGATGAGCAGCAAGAGCACGACGATGGCGATCTGGCAACCGATGGCGATTCCCCGACTGACAATCACTTTCGGCTCGGCCAGTTGGACGAGGCCGCCGCCGTCCGCCGCCGCGATACCCGAGATGGCATCGGCGATCAGCCCGGCGAGCAAAGCCCCGGCGATCCACCAGAGCGCCGGCGCGCCGAGGTTCACCGCGACACGGGGGCGTTTGACGGCGGTGACATCGAGCAGACAGCGGACGAACCAGAAGCCCGAGGCACCCAAGAGCCAAACGTATCCGAGGAATGCGATGGAGGGATCGGCAACGGCCGCGAAGCGCCGGGCATCTTCGATCAGCAGAAAGCCGGGGGCGAAGAGGAACAACCCGAACAAATCGAGGTTCCGCAAGCTGAGCAACCGCTGGAACTGAAAGAAGACCGCCACCGCGAGCGCGAGCATCCCGTAGAACCACGTGGCCGGGTTCGGGAGTTCGAACTGGAAGAAGAGGCTGTCGGGCACGCTCACTCCGGGTCGCTCGGCTAGCTAGAAAGGGTATCCCGGAAAGGGTGTGTCTGCAAGGAGAGGTGGGGACGGGTTCTACAACGACGCTCGAAGGTTCTCTGGCCGGTTGGGCTACGAGCCGGAAGCGTGAGCGACGGACGGCAAGCCTCTCGGCGAGTTCCGAATTGTCCCCCCGTGCAATCGGTCCGTCGCTCACGCATCCGGCTCGTAGCCCAACCGGTATTCTGGGCAACGGGTCGCAATTCGGTGACAAGAATGCAAATTTTGAGTGGTCGTGATCGATTCGTCCAGCGGTGCGCCACCGCGGCGTGGACGAAGCGCTGCACTAACTCACGGCATCGGCAGTTTCGGCTTGTGGTCGGGGGTCATGTGGTCGTGCAGATCTTTCCCGTTGGCATTGCTGTCTGGGAGGAGTCCGCCGGCCGGCGGAGCGGCTCGGTTGAAACCCGGGCCGTACGAGAGGGCCAAGCCGAGGCCGAGTAGGCAGGCGACCGAAGCGGCCAATGTGAGGCGGCCGTTGTGGGACTCACGGTGAGACGCCGCGCGCGTGGCGACCCCCGATTTGGCGACGGGAGCCTGCGGCCATTCTCGCGGCAGTTGCGCTTTGAAGAAGGCGGAGAATTTGCGATCCGCATCCGCGTGTTCGTCGTCGTGCGGGAGAGTCTGGCGATTCATGGCTTGGCATTCACTCCTGAGGCCGAGAGTCGCTCGGCCAATCGTTGGCGGGCCCGGCTCAACCGCATGTGGACTGCGGACGAGGCCACGCCCAATATTTCGGCAATCGCGGCGGTCTCGTAATCGAACGCGTACCGCAGCGTCAAGATTTCGCGGTCGGCAACCGCCATCCCGTCGAGGATACCCCGGATTTGGGCGAAGGCTTCTTCCCGCTCCATCTTCGCGAGCGGTTGATCGTCTCGGGCCTGCAACCCACCGAGGAACTCCGGCGGTTGTGTCCCGTGGCGCCGGAAAGAACTTTTCGCGTAATCCTCGGCCAAGTTCCGGGCCACCCGCAGCAACCAAGCCCGCGGGTTCAAGATGGTCTCGCCGACGTCTTGCTGCTTCCACAAGCGGAGGAACACTTCCTGCATGACATCTTGGGCCGAGTCGGCGTCCATCCAACGGGCGTAGGCCAACGCCCAAACCTCACGCGAGTGCGCGGCGTACAACGCTTCGAACTCCGTGCGTCGCATATCCGGCTTTCGCGACTCGGGCTTCATAGTTGCATCAGCCACAGTTACAGACGGGTGACACGCGGGCTTCTAACTCCGAAAATCAGTGCATGACCGCCAGATTGTCCCGGTGAACGAGTTCCGGGTACGCCACCTTGCCGAGCAATTCGACGATTTGCTGGGTATTGAGTCCGGCCAATCTCGCGGCATCGTCGGCGGAGTAATTGCACAACCCGCGCGCGAATTCGATGCCGGACTCGTCGCAAATGCTGACCAAATCACCTTTTCCGAATTCTCCGGCGACTTCGCGGACGCCGACGGGGAGCAAGCTCTTCCCGTGTTGAACGACGGCGTTCTGGGCGCCCGCATCGATTAGCAATACCCCCTTGGGGCGGGCCGTGAGGCCGATCCAGCGTTTCCAAGCGGGAACCCCGTCCGATTGGGGCAAGAACAAGGTTCCGACGGTTTCGCCCCCGAAAACGGCTGCCAAAATTCCGTCGCGGGAGCCATTGGCCATGATAACGGCCCCGCCGGCGGAGGTCGCCAGCCGCGCGGCCTTCAGCTTGCTCCGCATTCCCCCGGTGCCGAGGTGGCTTTTCGTCGCCCCGGCCAAGTCGGTGACACTCCGATCGATATCCGCGACCGTTTCGAGCAGCACCGCCGCGGGATCGGTTCCCGGGTCGGCGGAGTAGAGGCCATCGACGTTCGTGAGCAGCACCAGCAACTTCGCCTGCATCAAGTTGGCGACCATGGCCGCGAGTTGGTCGTTGTCGCCGAACTTGATCTCCGCAACGGAGACGGTGTCGTTTTCGTTGATGATCGGCAGGCATTCGTACTCGAAGAGCGTGAGAATCGTGTTGCGGACGTTCAAATAGCGGGCGCGGTTGTCGAAGTCTCCCGCGGTCAGGAGAATCTGCGCCGGCAGGATGCCGTGGGGGGCGAAGCACTCCTGATAAATCTGCATCAAGGCCGTCTGGCCGATGGCGGCGCAGGCTTGCAAGTGGGGTAAATCGGTCGGCCGTTTGCCGAGGTTCAGCTTGCCGACGCCGGCGCCGATAGCCCCGGAACTGACGAGCACGACTTGCCAGCCGCGCTCGCGGATGCCGTGGAGTTGATCGGCGAGCGATGCGATCCGCGCGCGATCCAATACGCCTTCGGAGTTGGCCAACACATTGGTGCCGACCTTGACGACGACCGTGCCGACTTCGGCGAGGAGTTTCGTTCGCATCACACCCCTCGCACAGGAGGGATAATCTTGGCGGCGACGGCTCCATCCAGGACGAACTGCACCGCGATCCCGGCCAAGACGAGTCCGAGTACCCGGCCGAGGACGTGGATTCCGGTCATCCCGAGCCGTTTTTGAATCGGTTCGGCGAGGCGCAGCGTGATGTAGCAGATGACGCCCGTCAGCACGATCGACGCTTGCACGATGGCCCACTCGCCCCAGTTTTGGGCCTTCGACGTGAGCAGCGCCACGGTCGCCATCGAACCCGGCCCGGCGAGGAACGGGATCGCCAACGGCGTGATGGCGACATCGGACGAGGCCGCGCTTTCCTTCATTTCTTCGGGGTCTTCTTGCGTCGGGCGCTGGGCTTGGATCATGTCGATGGCGACTTTGAACAGGATCAACCCTCCGGCGATCTGGAACGCCGCCAGCGTCAGACTCAAGTAGTGGAAGACATAGGTTCCGAGCGCCGCGAAGACCATCAGCGTCAGCGTGGCGACGATGCAGGCCGTGCGGGCCGTGCACCGGCGGCGGGCGGCATCGTAGTGGGCCGTGAGGGCTAGATACGCGGGGATCGTCCCCGGCGGATCGACGAGGAAGAGGATCGAGACGAAAGCCGTGGTCGCGAAGTCGAGCATTTTTTGGGAGTTCGGAATGCGGAATGAAGCGATCGGTTCCCCTCTCCCGGCTTTGCGGGAGAGGGGTTAGGGGTGAGGGTCTTGGTGTGAAAACCCCGCACCCCCGGCCCCTCTCCCGCAAAGCCGGGAGAGGGGAGATGTGCTTCATACATCGTTCTTCATTCCGCCTTTCTTCAAGGGGTCCAATCCAACTCAGGCCCCACGGCCGCGCAGAACTCGGCGAGTAGCTTGGCCGCGCTCGACAGATCGTCCAAATGCACGATTTCCACCGGGCTGTGCATATAGCGGTTCGCGATGCCGATCAATCCCACGGCCACGCCCTGCCGGCTGATTTGCATGGCGTTCGCATCGGTGCCCGTGGCCCGAGGTGCCCCGCGAACTTGATAGGGGATCGCGTGCGTCATCGCGGTGGCTTCGAGCAAATCGAAGACGCGCGGATTGATGTTTGGCCCCCGGAATAGCACCGGCCCGGCTCCGCATTTCACTTCGCCGACCTGTTTCTTGTCGTTGCCCGGCGTGTCGGTCGCATGGCAAACATCGACGGCGATGCCGACGTGCGGGTTCACGGAATAGGTCGCCGTGGTCGCCCCGCGCAGGCCGACTTCTTCGGCGACGGTGGAAACGCTGAACACACTCGCCCGCAGTTCGCGGCCCTTCAACAACCGCAGCGCTTCCATCACGACCCAGAGACCGACCTTGTCGTCCATCGCCGGGGATGCGGCCAATCCGTTCCGCAGCGGCCGGTAGCCCAACACGAAGGTCGCGGCGTCGCCGCAGCGGACGACTTTCTCCGCGTCCTCTTTGTTCTTGAAGCCGAGATCGATCCAAATGTCCTGGAACTCGGGGACTTTCTTCCGCTCCTCCGGCGTCTGTAGGTGGATCGCCTTCCGCGAGATCACGCCGACGTGCGAGCCGCTCTTGGTGTGAACCGCGAGGTACTGGCCGATGAGCACCTGCACATCCCAGCCGCCGATGGGTTGGACGTAGATGAAACCTTCCGCGTCGATGTGCTGAACCATCAGCCCGATCTGATCGCAGTGCCCGGCCAACATGATCCGCGGCACATCGGACGGTTGCCCCTGCGGGTGCCGGGCGGCGAAGACGTTGCCGTGGGCGTCGGTGGTGACGGCATCGCTGAACCCGGCGGCGTGCTCGCGCACTAAGGCTTGGATCGCCTGCTCGAACCCGGACGGGCTCGGCGTTTCGAGGAGTTTCTGCAGGAAGGCGTGGGAAGATTCGTCCATGGGCTGCTTTGTTTGCGGATCGCAAAGGGATCATTTTGCGACGGGGGGTGTCGGAAACAAGTCCGCGATCAGCTAAGCTGAGCGACACCTCACGGAGCCTCCGCATGCAGCCCGATCCCACCGTTCCCGATCCGTCCGTCGTGCTGGGTCTGGTCTCGGCCTTTCGCAAATCGAAGGTGCTCTTCACCGCCTGCGAGTTGGGCGTCTTCGACGCGCTGAAACAGGGGCCAACGAGCGCCGTCGAACTCGCCGGGCAATTGAACTGCAATCCCGATGCGATGGAGCGATTGCTCGGGGCCGCCGCGATGCTCGAGCTGCTGACTCAGACCGATGGCCGGTTCGAAAACACCCCGGCGGCGACTGCGTACCTCACGACCGCCAGCCCCCGGCGGATGCTCGGGTACATCAACTACTCGAGCGCCGTCCTGTGGAAAATGTGGGACAACCTGCCGGGGGCGATCGTCGAAGGAACGCACCGCTGGAAGCAGACCTACGATCTCGACGGCGCGATCTTCTCGCACTTCTTCCGCACCGACTGGCAGCGCCGGGAGTTCATCCAAGGAATGCACGCTTACGGGCTGATCTCGTCGCCGGCGGTGGTCGATGCGGTCGATCTCAGCGGCTTCAAGACATTCGCCGACCTCGGTGGCGCGACGGGGCACCTCACCGTCGCGGCCAGCCGGCGCTGGCCGAACCAGCGCGGGGTCGTCTTCGATTTGAACGAGGTCATCCCCATCACGAAGGAATTCATCCCGGCCGATGTGGGGGATCGCATCGACGTGATCGGCGGGGATTTCTTCGCCGACGAGCTGCCGAAGGCCGACATCTACGCCCTCGGCCGCATCCTCCACGATTGGAGCGAGCCGAAGATCCGGCTGCTGTTGGGCAAGATCCACGCGGCGCTCCCCGTCGGCGGAGTCGTGTTCATCGCCGAGAAGGTGCTGGAGGATTCCAAGACCGCCCCCGAATGGGCCGTGCTCAAGCACTTGAACATGTTGACGGTCGCCGAAGGCAAGGAGCGCACGGCGGGGGAATACGCGGAGTTGCTCCGCGCCACCGGGTTCACCGGGGTGACCTGCAACCGGACCGATTCGCCGCTGGATGTGGTGATGGGGGTGAAGGGGTAATCATACCACCGACGAAAGGCCCGGATTTCTTGAAAGCTGCCGAGCAGCGTCTGACTGCCGCGCAAGTGCTGCTTGAGCACATGTTGCCCCTCGATGCGCAATACCTCGGTGGATATACTGTAGAGTGCTCGCTCAAAGCGCTCATCGTGGGGTTGACATCACCGGCGGAGTTAGATGCAAGACTCCGGCAGATTACATCCGGCAGGCGAATGACACCTTGCGAGGGATTTTGCGAGACGAATTGGGTATGATCTTGCCGCCGAGCTTGATCAAGAGACTTCGGAGATTCGAGTGGTCGACAGCGCTGCGGTACGAGACGGGGCGGCGCGACGTGGGAGAAACTCGTGCATTCTTAAACACAGCGAAATCCGTGTACGACTGGGTTCAGGAGCAATTGCTATGACTGAGACTGTCAATGCGACGTGGGAACTGAAGCAAACGGAGGAGTCGCGGAGTGTCGTGGACGCTCTGAAGAATGAGGGTTTCGAGCGATCCGACGCCTACCGATACAATTCCGCTTCGATCCGCGTCCGGGTCATCGATTCGCGTTTCGAGGGGCTGCCGGTCGAAAAACGGCACGATCTGGTCGAGCCGGTGCTCGAGAAACTCCCCCTTGAGACGCAGGGGGACATCATGTCACTTTACACGTTTGCCCCTTCGGAACTCTTCGATCCGAAACGCACACAGCCGCAGAAACCGTCCGCTTGGAGACAGCATTATCTGAATGCCGAATTCGAAGATCCGAGTCCATCCATTCTTTAACCCGCCACCCCCACCCGAGCCATCGCCACCCCCGGTGCCGGGGGCTTCGG
>JANOSQ010000853.1:0-3227 GCA_031415915.1 Fimbriiglobus sp.
TTTGCATTTGATGAACGGCGACACCGTCGCCCCGAAGATCGCGCAGGGAAATCTCATCGGCAGGATGCAACTGGAGAAGAAGACCCCGCCGCAGATCATCGAGCAGATGTATATCCGGGCGCTGAGCCGGGCGCCGAAGCCCGACGAGATGCAGAAGCTCATGGCGGCGGTGAACGCGAATCCTAATAAGGTGCAGGCACTGGAGGATGTGTTCTGGGCCGTGCTGAACTCGCGGGAGTTTATGTTCAACCATTGATGGAGGTACTGCGATGTCAACGAAAGAAGCGATCTTGGAAGAGATTCGGCGGATGCCGGAAGATGTCACTCTGGAAGACGTCATCCAAGATCTCTATGAACGGCATGAAATCGAAGCCGCGATTCAGGAATTGGATCGCGGCGAAGGCATCCCACATGAAGAGGCGAAGCGGAGAATGGCCAAATGGCTGAGCTGATTTGGTCGAATCGATCACTGGGCCACCTCGACGAAATTTGCGATTACATCGGAGAGACTTCGGACGCCCAAGCCAAGGCGTTCGCGTCGAGGATTTTCAAAGTGGCCGAGTCTTTGAAGCGGCTTCCGCTTTCGGGATGGGTGGTCGAGAAGTACAACGATCCCGAAATTCGGGAAACGTTGAGCGGCAAGCATCGCGTGGTCTATCGGTATCGGGATGACACCGTGGAAATTTTGATGATTGTCCGCGGCGCTAGGATGTTACCCGACTCTCCCGATTGAGATCTGAGCGAACCTGCCAAACGCACGGAGTGTCCCCGATGGAAGCGGTGATCTTCGTCGGACTCCAAGCCTCCGGGAAATCGAGCTTCTACCGGGAGCGGTTCTTCCGGACGCACCTGCGGATCAACCTCGACATGTTGAAGACCCGCCACCGCGAGAAGAGGTTCCTGGAGGTCTGCCTCGAAACGAGCCTGCCGTTTGTGATCGACAATACCAACCCGACGATCGCGGAACGGGAGTCATATATCGCCGCGGCGAAGAGCAAGGGTTACAAGGTTTCGTGCTATTACTTTCAGTCCAAGGTCGAGGATTGCAAACGGCGGAATGCGGCGAGGCCGGTCGACGAACAAATACCTTTGGTCGGGATTCTCGGAACGAGTTCGCGATTACAGATTCCGAGTCGGGGCGAAGGGTTCGACGAAATGCATTACGTCCGGATAGCCGAAGGGGGCGATTTCGCCGTCGCGGAGTGGAACGATGAAGTTCGATGACCTCGATGCCAAGATGCGCGTGTACGAAACCTCGCACGACCACTGCGTCCTGCCGGGGTTGTACATGGTCGCGCGGCTCGACGGTCGCAGCTTCACCCGGTTGACGAAAGAAGTCCACCAGTTCGAAGCGCCGTTCGATGTCCGCTTCCGCGACATGATGCTCGACACCACCGAGCACTTGATTAGCGCTTGCGGTTTCAACGTCACGTATGGGTACACCGAGAGCGATGAAATCTCGCTCCTCTTCGACATAAACGAAGTCGGCTTCCAGCGCAAGCTCCGCAAGCTGAACTCCGTGCTCGCCGGGGAAGCGAGCGCCAAGTTCTCTTTGCTCCTCGGCTCGATCGGCTGCTTCGACTGCCGGATTTCGCAACTGCCCACCGCCGATCTCGTCGTCGACTACTTCCGCTGGCGGAACGAAGACGCCCACCGCAACGCGCTAAACGCCCACTGCTACTGGTCCATGCGCAAACTCGGGAAGAGCGTCGGCGAGGCGACATCGGCGCTCGTCGGTCTCTCGGTCGCTCAGAAAAACGAACTGCTCTTTCAGCAAGGCGTCAACTTCAACGATCTGCCGCTCTGGCAGAAGCGCGGGTGCGGACTCTATTGGAACGTTATCGATCATCCCGCCAAGAACCCGCTCACCGGAGAAGAAGTCGTGGCGCGTCGCCGGCGGCTCCACCGCGATTTGACCCTCCCGATGAAAGACGCGTACTCCGATTTTCTGGCGAATTTGCTCCGCAGTCCCCAACCGAAGTCCCTCTGAGATAACCGCACCGTCGAGGCCCTCCGATATGCTCCGCTTCTGCTTGCCCGCGCTGCTCCTGATGCCCGCTGTCGCCGTCGCCGACCCGAAGAAGCCGACGTACGTCGACGACGTGCTGCCCATCTTCAAGCAGCATTGCACCGCCTGCCACGGCGCCGACAAGCAGCAGAGCGGCCTCAACCTCGCCGTCTTCGCCGAGATGAAAGTCGGCGGCTCCGGCGGCGAAGTCTTCTTCCCGGGCGAGCCGGACAAATCCCGCCTTTACACGCTCACCGCGCACAAGGCGAAGCCGGAGATGCCGCCGAAGGTGGCGAAGATCCCCGACCCCGCCATCGAAATTATTCGTTTGTGGATCGAACAAGGCGGGCGTGAGAACTCCGGTAGCAAGGTCGTCGAGAAACCGAAGATCGACATCGGCTTGAAGAGCGTTGGAAAGGGCAAACCCACCGGCCCGCCGCCGATGCCGATCGCCGGCAAACTGAAGCTCGATCCACTCACGAAAGCCCGCCGGCCGGGGGCCGCACTCGCCATGGCGTCGTCGCCGTGGGCGCCGCTGATCGCCGTGGGCGGTCAGAAACAAGTGATTCTCTATCACGCCGATACCGGCGATCTCCTCGGGGTTCTCCCCTTCGATCAAGGGCAGATCAACTCGTTGAAGTTCAGCCGCAATGGCAAGCTGCTCCTCGCGGCCGGCGGTCGCGGTGGGGCTTCGGGTAAAGCGGTGCTCTACAGCGTCGAAACCGGCGACAAGATCACCGAAGTCGGCATCGAATCGGACGCCCTCCTCAGCGCCGACATCAGCGCCGATCAATCGCTCATCGCGGTCGGTTCGCCGTCCAAACTCATTCGCATCTATCGCACCGCCGACGGCGGCGTCGAACGCGAAATCAAGAAGCACACCGACTGGGTCACGCAGGTCGAGTTCAGCCCGGACGGCGTGCTGCTCGCCACCGGCGACCGCAACGGCGGCGGTTTCGTCTGGGAAGCCAACACCGGCCGCGAGTTCCACACCCTGCGCGGGCATACCGGCATGATCAGCGGGCTGTCGTGGCGCGACGATTCCAACATCCTCGCCAGCAGCAGCGAAGACGGCACCATCAAGCTCTGGGAGATGGAGAACGGCGGGAACGTCAAGAACTGGGCCGCGCACCCGGGCGGCGCCGCGGCGGTCCACTTCGGCCACGACGGACGCCTCGCCAGCACCGGTCGCGATAAAATCGCCAAGGTCTGGGACGGC
>JANOSQ010000854.1:0-2779 GCA_031415915.1 Fimbriiglobus sp.
CAGTTCGCGCACGAGGTCGTCGGCGCCCCCGGCATGGAGGGCACCCTCGGCCGCGGCGCCCGAGTGGCAAGCGTCGAAGACGGCCAGCAATCGGCCCGGCATCCCGGCGAGTTTGCTCTTCACGGTATCGCCGGGGACGCAACTCCGATCCAGCGAACGGAGATCCACGTCCACGGGGACGAGGAAGAAGGTGCCGTCGTCGTCGCGGGCGCCGTGCCCCGAGAAGTAGAAGATCCCGACATCGCGGTCGGTCATCTTGCTTTCGAGCCAGTCCAACCCTTTGAGGATGGCGGAGCGCGTCGCTTCCCGGTCGGTGAGGAGCGTGACCTCGACTTTGTCGAACACGCCCACCGTGCGCTCGCGGAGGACGCGATCGACCGACTGGGCGTCCGAGGTGGCGAAGTTCAGCTTCATCTTGCCGGCGTACTCGTTCACCCCCACGGAGAAGACGTAGAGCGACGGCAGCTTGTTCGCATCGCCGGCTTGGGCGACATCGACCGCCGCGGAGAGGCCTTTGCTGACGCCGGCATCCGCTTGGACGATCAGCGTGTGTTTGCCGGGGGAGAGCGCGACGATCCATTTCGCGGTGACTTCCCCGAGCTGGGAATTGGCGAACGATTTCAACCCCTTAGCGCCTTGGTAGGGCCGGCCGTCCACGAGGAGCCGCATCGCGCGCACGGGGTTCTTGCCGACGCTTTTCGCGGACGCCGTCACCTCGATCGTTTCACCCGGCGATTCGACCGCGCCCTGGACGGTCCGGGGCGAGGTGATCCGCACCACCGGGGGTAGAACTTGGGCCAAGTTCACGGCGGGGATGGGCCGGCGGAGATCGCGGGTCGCGAGCGCCAGCGCCAAGCCGAGGTCCCCCTTGGCCGACGCGAGGTTGCGGATGACCTCCGGTTGGTACAGCGACTGGCGGAACTGGATGGCGGAGTAGAACGTGCCGACCTTCTCGGCCCCGTTGTTGACCTGCCAGCCCATGAGCCGCTCCCCGCCGGGGGACGCGGCGTAGTACCCCTCGGGCGTCCAAGCGATCCACTCGCGGCCGGCGAAGAAGAGGGAGAGCACGGGTTCTTCGCGCGCGGGGTTCCACAACCGGATCGTTTGATCGGTGGAACCCGTGAGGAACATCCCGTTGCCGGGGCAGGGCGACGCGGTCGTCACGATGCCCGAGTGGCCCACGAACTGCTTCGCGACCCGCTTCGTCGCCAGATCGATGAGTTCGATGCGCGACGACGTCCCGACGAGAAGGCGCGCCGCCGGCAGCAGCGTCGCCGAGTAGATGCGCTCGTTCGATTTCTCGGCGAGCTGGTACTTGTGGTACGGCTGGCCACCGCGCGACACTTCCACGGTGAAGAAGTCGGTCTGCTTGGCGGTGTACCCGTCGAGGGCGGGTTGAGCCGAGACGAATTGCTTGGGCACCGGGACGAAGTCGAGCCGGTCCAGGTTGAAGGCGAACTGCACCGGCCGCGACAGCGGCAGCGGCTCGCCGCGGTTGATGTTGCCGCCGATGACGGTGTTCCCGTCCCCCGCGGCCACGGCCCAGACGGCTTTGCCCGCGCCGGTGATCTTGTGGACGAGCGAGCCGTCCGTGGTTTTCCAAACGAGCAGGTCGTTGTCGTCGCCCCCGGCCGAGATGGCGAGGTCGGCGGTCGCGGACGCGGCCACGGCCATCACCGTATTGCTGTGATCGGGTCGGTCGATCACCCGCTCCCCCTCGGCGAGGTCGAGCAAGCCCGCGTGTCCGCGCACGGCCACCCCCGCGTAAACGATCCCTTTCCCATCGCGCGTGTAAACGATCCGGACGACTTGCACGGTGCCGCCTTGGTTGCCGACCTTCGCCACCTGCTTGTCGTAGCTCCGCACCGCTTTGCCCGCGGCCGTCCAAGTGCGGATCGTGCCATCGACGCCGGCCGTGGCGAGGGTTTTGCCGTCCGGGCTCCAAGCCACATCGTTCACCGCACCGGTGTGGCCAACGAGTTCGACGCTCGCATAGTTTTGCCCCGCCGGCGTCCAAATCCGCGCGGTGCCATCGTGGGAGGCCGTCGCCAAGCGGTTGTCTTTCGGGTGAAACTTCACCTGGCCGACCGAAGCTTTGTGCCCGGTGAGTTGGGCCGCGACCTTGCCCGTGGAGACGTTGGTCACGAGCGCGACGCCGTCGGTGCTGCTCGACGCGAGGAGCTTCCCATCCCACGAAAAATGTAGCCCCGACACGATGTCCTTGTGGCCCGTGTGCGTGCGGATGACTTCGCCGGTCTCGGCCGAAATCAGGTAGACGAGAATGCCGAACTTCCCGGCGCCGAACGGGAAGCCGCCGGCGGCGATCATTTTTCCGTCGGGGGAGACGGCACCCGCCGGCACTTGCCCTTCGCCGCCCGGACCGTTCGGCATGGGGATGGTGCGGAGCGTGAGGCCGGTTTCCACATCCCAGATGCGGATGGTTTTGTCATCGGAAAAGGTGGCGAAGCGCTTGCCGTCCGGGAAAAAGGCGACCGACTTGATGAAAGACGTGTGGGCACCGGGGTCGAGCACCAGCACCGGCCGCTCGCCCGGCGGGGGCAGCGGGGGCAATTCGATCCGCACCGGCATCTCGCGGGGCGGTCTGGGACTCGGGACGCGCGGAGTCGGATTGGGGTTGGGCTGGGGTACGGGTTGTGGAACGGGTGGAAGCTCGGGCTGGGGAGGTTCCGGCTGGGTGGGAGGGGTCAATTCGGGTCGCGAGGTCGGCCGGGTCTCATCCGCGGTTCGGCGAGCCGGGTTCGGCGCCTTGGCGACTTCG
>JANOSQ010000855.1:0-4546 GCA_031415915.1 Fimbriiglobus sp.
GGCCAACGGCCCCACGAGCAGGCCGATGGCCAGCCAGCGAATCCAACCCGAAGAGCGACGCTCGTCCGCCATTCCTTCAATCCTCGATCAGCGAATGTTGTGGGCCGGGTCGACGCCTTCCACCGAGCGCAGCGCCGCCAACCCGGACAGCAACGCCATGGTGAGCGTGATGACCGACGCTCCCAAGACGACGTAGGGGTGCAAGGTCACGCGGATGCCGATGGCCGTGGCGACCTCGGCGATGACCAAACTCACGGGGGCGGCGATGATCAAGCCGAAGAAGCCGACCCAGAACGATTTCGCCATGACGGTCGTGCGCAAGCGCCAAGCGGGGATGCCCATCGCCCGCAGCGTGGAGAATTCCCGTTGGCTCGCGGCCATCGCGGCGTACAGCGTTTGGCTGGTGACGACGGCCCCCACCAATAACCCGAGCATCGCGGTGAAGCCGACGGCGATGCCGGCCTTGGTCGTCGTGAGCCAGTGCATCCGCGAGCGGGTGGAGAACTCCTGCGCGTCGAACGTCGACATTTGCTCGTATTTCTTCAGCCGCTCTTTCACGATCTGCGCGTCTTCGGGCGTCCGGCACTTGGCGAGGAGGTAGGTGCAATCGCCGACGCGTTCCCGCGCCAGCGTCCGCGCGGTTTCGAGCGAGCAGAAGACATAAGGCCCGCCCAGCGATTTGTAACCTTGCACGAGGCCGACGATGCGGACGAGTCGCCCGGCGATCTCGCCTTGGTCGCCGATGCCTTTGATGCCGAGCCGGCCGAGTTCCGATTCGTCGACGACGATGGTGTTCGGCTCGGTCAGCTTCACCATGAGTTCCGGATTCTCGCGGAGTTGTTCGACGGCGCCGATCGAGTTCTTGTCGAGCTTGCAACCGACGATCAGACAGACGGCCGGGCTGGAAGGGGGGGCGTTGCGATCGACCGGAGTCCACATCGAGAACGCGATGATTTGCGGCTCGGCGCGGACGACTTCGGGCTGATTGGCGACCCGGGCGATCCAGCGCTCGGGGATCTTCTGGCCGAGGTCGACGCTCTTCACCCCCGGCGAGCCGATCCAAACGTCGGACGTGGCTTTGTCGACGGGCACCGACATCATCGAAAGCAGCCCGACGACGAGGCCGCCTTGGATGACCATCAGAATGGCGCTGAACGAAACGGCGAGAATGGCCGGGAGGAACCGCTGGCGTTCGTACCAGATCGTGGCGAGGGCGAAATCCATCGTATCATTGTGCGGAATCGGCGGCCGTCCGACAGCCGCAAAGCGACGAAACACCCACGGCGGTCGAACCGCCGGGGTGTCGGAGTCGGTCATTCGGGCGCGGGTTAGTAGCGCGCGTTCGTGAGCAGGATCGCCGGGTCTTTGGCGTTCTTCACCGCCGCCAGCAGCTTGGGGAAGCTCTCGGTCAGCACTTCGCCGGAGCGAACCAAGACGCGCTTGCTCTCGGTCACGACGGTTCCATCGACGGTCACTTCCGCTTTGATCTCGTAGAAGAAGATCTGATCTCTCGGCAGTTCAGGGGTGTGGAAATTCCGGCTCACGCCTTCGCCTTTCGTCATCTGGCCATCGACGAAGAGTTTCGCATCGGCAGGCAACTCGACGGTCAAACGGGCCGGGGCCGCGTTCGGCTTGGTGCGGGCGGCTTGGTATTCGACGCCGACCGAGGGGATCGACACGTGCGGGATCGAATCGGGTGTCACCGAGCCGATGATGTGGCCCGAGCAGCCGGTGCAACCACCGTGGAAGTCGCTGCCGTAGTAGTGGGCACCGCCGTAGCACGACGAAGATCCGTAGCACGACGAACCGAAGCAGGAGTTACCGTAGCAAGCGCTGCCGTAGCAGCCGCTGCACGAGGAACCGCGGCAACCGAAGATGCCCGTCAGGCTCGACCGCAGCCGGGGGAACAGCGGGAAGACGCTCCCGCGGCAACCGGTGCACGAGCTGGAGCCGTAGCAACCACTCGAATAGCAACCCGTGCTGTAGCCGCTGGAGTAGCATCCGCCGCCGTAGCAACCCGAGCTGAAACAGCCCGACGGGGCCACGACCACAATGCCCGGAGCGGGGGTGGCATCGACCGAAGGCGTGCTGCTGCCAGTCGCGAGAGCGGTCATCAAAACGAGTCCGTACATCCGTTGCACCTCAGTGATGAGAAATCGCGAGTTCCCCGAAGCACCACGCTGGGGGACTTAGGGTGCATGGTAAATGTGTGACGGTAATGCGTCAAACGAGAACTGGATAATTTGGCGAGCTTGCGGTGTTTGCACAGGCGAAGCCGCCCTTCAAACTACTGCCACCCGCGCCAGCGGAACAACCAGCCCGCGAGGGTCATCCAAGTGGCGCCGAGCCCGAAGGTGGCGAGCAGGTGGAACCAGTGCTTCGGTTCCACCGCTTGCGTCACGGCGGCGTGCAGGATTTTCGGCCCGTGGAACTCGATTGCCAAGTACGGCAAAAAGGGAATGCCGTTCGTCGAGCAGATGAACAGCAGGAGCGAAACGCACATGAGGTAGCACATCGACCCCATGAACGCGCTGCGCTGGGTCTTGGCCAGCGTCGAAACGGTCATGCCGATGCCGAGGAAGCCGCTCGACATCGCGATGAGGGCGAGCCAAAAGAAAAGCGTGTTCAATACGGTCGGGTTGTAAATCCCTGCGAGAATCGCGGCGAGGGCGATGCCCGCGACGGGGTAGAAAAGAAACTTGGCCACGACCAATTCGGCGGGCGAAGCCGGCGAGAGCGCTTGGGCGAGTAGTACACCGCGCTCGCGCTCTTCGCAGTTGAGCGTCGGCAGGAGATAACAGCAACAGAAGTAGAGGGCGAAGACGACCATCGCCGTGGCGATCGCGGAGCGGAAATCGAGCGGGCTGGCGCCGATCGGCGCCCGTTTGATTTCGACCCGTGGGAGCACGGCATTCGGGTTGTTCGCCGAGAGCCGGGTCGTTTCTTGCTCCAAAGCATCGAACGAATTTCGCACGGCCCACAAGTCGTCCGCCAGCGGGGGCACCGGCGACAAGCCGCGGGAATCGCCCCCGTTTTTATCGAGCTTGGACTTGGCCAGTTCGTGATAGGCCTCGCGGGTCGTCCGGAAGAACCACGCTTCGTACGGTGCCACGGCCCCCGGATCGCCGGGCGGGTGCCAGATTTCGATCTCCATCACCGCCCGGCCGTCGCGGGACTTCAAGTTCAGGCGGATGCAGCAGGTGCCGGGGGAATCGCTGACCAAGGCATCGACCGATTCGGGCGGTCGATTGCGGAAGACGATTTGGGACTTGAGCGCCGGAGGGACGCGATCCTTGAGTTTCTGCGTGAGATCCGTTTCGGGGTTCGATTCGATGTAGCAGTGGTGGACGCCGCCGACGAGATCGCCCCCGGCCGTTCCGCTGTCCGCGGTGGTCGGGTTGAATACCGAGAGCAACACCGCTGCGACGATCATCAGAACAGCGAGGGCGATCCCCCCGCGGTTGGCGACGTGCCGGCGGAGTTCTTTCTTGAGCAGCGCTCGGAGGATGTAAAAGCGCATGGGGTGAGTGTAGGACACGAACCCGCATCGGCGAAAACGAGTTCAGCACGAACACGCACACCCTCGCGTGAACAGACTTCCAAAATGCTGAACTCGTTTCCCATTCGCTGAACAGACCAACCCCGCCAACGGTTTGCGACGGGTTCTGTTGCCATAAGTCCGGTACGGCGAAATGCAACTGTGGGCGAACAGGGCACTTGCGAAGCCGGTGCCGTCGAACTGAGTCTTCATCGACGGCGAACCGGCCTTTCATTCAACAGCATGCTGATTCCGCTTGACACACCAGAACTGCGCAGCGAATCTGTCATAACTCCGGCCAATGTTCGGTGGTAGAGGGGTTCGCGTGTTCCCAATCTGCCGAATGATCAAGGTTCGGCGGCGGAGGGCGTCCGAGGCGTGAAGGTCAACCCGCAGCACATCATGGCTCTCCGGCGGCTGACCGATCAGCCGATCTCAGCGTGCCGTGATGCATTGGTCGAGGCGGGCGGCGACTTTGTGGCCGTCATCCGTCGGCTGCGCTGGTCGCCGTGCTGCGGAATCTACGCTTCCGACGCGGAGTTGTCGGGCGTGCTGGCCGAGTACGGGCTGGTCTACACGCCCGAGGTGCGGGAGCCGGTCATCCTGCCCGATGCGGAGGTGGTTGGCGAATTGACGGCGTGCGGTGCAACTATATCCGACTACTTCCTGATCGAGGGGTTGGTCTGCTCGATCAACGCACGCGGCGAGTTGATGGGCTGCTCCATCGACGACGAGGACTTGGCCACATCCGCCACGGCGTACCTTCGGCGGTTCGGGGCGCGGGAGTTCGGTTCATTCGAAGAGTTCCAGGCGTGGCGCCCAGACGTCGAACCGCTCTCATGGCCCGCCGACTTGAGTGAAAACGAAAATCCTTGAGCGGCTTCCGCGGTCGTTCCGTCGCGTTTCTCGGCCGCATCGTGATGTTCCGATCGCCCCGTCCCCGGCTCAACGCTTCGAGGCGATCAACTTGATCAGCGCTTTGTGCGGGTCGGCGAACTTGGCGATGCC
>JANOSQ010000856.1:0-7264 GCA_031415915.1 Fimbriiglobus sp.
TCGAGGGCGGCGCATTCGGCTTGCCAGATCCGGCAGCCGGGGCACTCGGGAACCGGATTGGCGGGCGCGGCGTCCATGCGCGTAGTATGCCGGAATCAAAGGGAAAGCGCAAGATCAACAAAGATGGGGTGAACGGTTACCATTCGCGAATAGTGTGGGTGGCCATATACTTGTGCGTGTTGGGATTGCACGTCACCGCACTGGTATTGCTGGTATTCGGCGGAACGCGGTTGTACAAGGCATTTCGAACGAGATTGCGGTTTTTGTAGGGCGGGTTGAGTCTTCGAAACCCGCCGCTCCCGGAAGATGCGATTCGAGTCATTCCGAGGCCTTCTTTAACTGGACCCGTTCGACCCGCCCGAAACCCGAATCGTCGAGTGATTCCAGCGGCGGGTTTCGCAGACTCAACCCGCCCTACAAGATCGACGGAGCATCCCCTTGCCAAATTTTCGCAGGCGCCATGTCAACGGAGGCTCATACTTCTTTACAGTCGTCACGAATCGCCGGCAGCCGTTTTTGGCATCGGAACTTGCTCGGCCGGTACTTCGCAACGCTATAGAAAACGTCCGGAAGACCGCCGATTTCGAGATCGTCGCTTTCGTGCTGCTACCGGATCACCTGCACACGATTTGGGCATTGCCGGATGGGGACGATGACTATTCACTACGTTGGAGAGGGATCAAAACCCGCTTCACGAGAGAGTACTTGGCCAAAGGCGGGAAGGAGGCGATCCTCACAGAAGGCCGACAGCGCAAGCAAGAGCGCGGCATTTGGCAGGCTAGGTTTTGGGAGCACACAATCGAGAACGATCACGACTTATCCCGGTGTCTCGATTACATCCATTGGAACCCGGTCAAGCACGGCCTAGTTGCCAGGCCGGTCGAATATCCTTGGTCGACCTTTCAGAAGTTTGTCGACCTCGGAGAATACACGCCCGACTGGGGTACGGGCCACGTCACCTCAGAAGTTCCCGGTGCAGAATGGGACTGATGGGTTAAGTAGGGCGGGTTGAATCCTCGAAACCCGCCACCGGTGAAAAAAGCATCCCGAGAACCCGGAACGCCCAGTGATTCCTGCGGCGGGTTTCGAAGACTCAACCCGCCCTACGCTGCGAGGATCCCCGTTGCCCATCGACATTCAATGCCCGGATTGCGAGCACGTGTTCGGCGTCCCGTCGTCGATGGCGGGGAAGCGGACGCTCTGCCGGGGCTGCAACGCCGCGCTGATCGTCCCGGACGAGGCGCCCGTGGAACTCCCGAGGGAAGAAACGCTCGTCCGCCCTTCCAAGCGGATCGTGCCGGTCGAAGAGAAGCCGCCGAACTGGGACACCCCAATTCCGTTCCGTTCGCCGGGGCCAATCGTGGGCGTGCTGCTGATCGCCTTGCTCGCCAGCACGCTAATCCTGATCGGTTACGGCATCGCCCGCGACCCGACGGTCGCGACCAAACCCTTGCCGTATGTCGCGGGGCCGAAACCGGCTGAGCCGACGTACCCCGCACCCAAGCCGTCGGATCCGAAGCCGACCCTCGGCTACGACCGCGAAGTGATCTTGCCGAATCGGGAACTCATCGCGTCGAAGTTCGCCCGGGGGAGTTCAACGCGGCGCGGCGGCCCATTCCAGCCGAAGAATTGGTTCGTCGTGACCGCCGGTTCCAATTACCAATTCCACGAGCGGGCGCGCGGGAACGTAATCGCGACCCTTACCGATCCGCAATCGCGGATCGTCGAGCGCACGGCAACCGCATCCCCGAGCGGGCGCTGGTTCGCGGCGGTCACCCACCGCGGAACGACGGTGGAATTATTCGACGGCGCCAACGGCGACGAACCCCTGCGGAAGTGGAAGCCCTACGACTCGCAGGGGCGGTTCTGCGAGAGCTGCGCCGTGCTCTCCGACGACCGCCTGCTCACGGTCTCGGCGCGCGGCAGTTGCGACCTCTGGGCGATCCCGAGCGGCGAGTACATCCGGCGCGTCGCCCACCTCGACCCGGACGGATCCAACCTCGATGTCACTTTCGACAAAATGCTGCTCGCCATCCGCAAAGGGGCGAAGCTCGAAATCCACTCGCTCGACGACGACGAATTCGGCCCCCTCTGCGAATTCACTTTGAAATACAAGCCTTTCGATGCCGCTGAGTTCCGCTGCCGGTTCACGCCCGATGGGAAGCGTTTGGTCGCCGTGACCGAAGGCTCGACCATAGTGGGCGAGTACTTCGGGCATGTCGAGGTGTTCGACATTGCGGCCCGCAAACGCACGGCCGATTGGACTCTCTCGATGAATGGCCGCAATTCGGACACGTTCACTTGGTGCCCGACCGCGCAGTCTTTGCTCGTCCATCTCGACGCACCGCAGTCGGTGAGTCAGCACCGGCTCACGGATGGGAAACTGGAAGCCGCGATCGAGTGCTCGGTGCCACCCGACAGCATCGTGCTAGATAGCGACGCTCAACGCGTCTTGTTCTGGGAAGCCGAACGCCCGCCCGCGCGGTTGTACGGCTTCGACCTCCCCTTGCGGACGCCGGCGAACTTGCAGAAGAACCCCGTGTGGGAATACAAGGCCGGCGTGCTGGAGTTGAAGAAACCGGTGCGGTGATGGTAGACTGACCCATCTTCACGAGGGGGTGGTTCGATGAGTTTCGGCATCGACGACAGCGAGAGCGAAGGGGGCGGCGTCGGCGTCGGGTTCGACACGATGCGCGGCCGCGATTGGCCCAGCGTGCGGCAGTTCAACGTTTTCCTCGCGAACCGCATGGGGGCGCTGCTCGACCTCGTGCGCCGCTTCGAGATGACCGACGTCCGCGTCGTGTCGCTGACCGTGGTCGAAACGGCCGATTGCGCGATCATCCGCTTGGTGCCGAGCGATTACGAGCGCGCGTTCGAAATCTTGACCGCGGCGAAGCTGCCCTTCACCGAGTCGGATTTGATGGTGGTGAAACTCCCGGACAACGACCAACCGCTGCTGACGATCACGAAGGCATTCTTGGCGGGCGAATACGACATCCACTACATGTACCCGCTGCTCATCGGCGTCGGCCCGATGGGCAGCACCGCCGTGGCGATCCACGTCAACGGCTTCGAAGCCGCGGCCGAGCACCTGCAAAACCTCGGCTTCACGCTCTTCACCGAGGCCGACTTGCGCGATTGACTCAAAAGGGAAATGGGCAGCGAAGCCTGGACCGCGAAATTCCTCCGCTCGACCGGTCCTCAATCGCGCTTGTGAGTGGGCAGAGGTATCTTGAACGTGGTTCCATCGTCCAGCACGCCCACCAATTCGTGGGTTGGGCCGTGATGACCGAGAAACACGACCGCCGCGGTGGAATCCAATTTCACCGGCTTCCCGAACGGCACCAAGTTGGCCCCCGTGGCTCGCAGAATCAGAATCCGATTCCGTCCCGTAGCGACCGCCACGCAGTTCGCACGCAACAGACACACCGCCGCGTACCCGTCGACATGCGATGCGGCGCAGTGCCGAATCTCCGGATCCCCACCCGCGAAGCTCACTTCGCTGCGGTGGACGACGCCTTCCCGATCGATCCCCGCGACGACCAGCGTACGATCGTCGAGTGCAGCGCAATCGATCTTCGGTCGGTGGCGGAAATTGGCCGGAGCCCAGCCCAGCCGGCCCGACCAAGCCACGGCCCAGGAGCGGGCCCCGCCGCGCGCGTCCAACCGGCGATGGGCGACGAGTTCGTGATCCGACCAATCCCAGAGTAGCCCGCAAGCTTCGCCGATCCATTGGATCGAGGCGAAGTCACCGACGTATGGGCCGCATGAACCGGCGAGGAGCATCTGAGCGTGGTATCCCCGGCGCACCCCGTCATTGGCTACCACGATAAAATTCGCCCCGACATCGTCGAAGCGGTACGGCTGCAAGTACAAGTCGTTGGAGTTGCCCGGGATGTCGGCGGAGGCCAGCATATCCGCTTTGCGGTCTTTCTCCTTGGGCAGGGCATAGGCTGTCAAGCGTAGATGGGACTCGTCGTCGACGAGCGTGTAAAGCGAACCGCCGCTGCGATCGGTGCACAGTGCGACGAGATCGCCGCGCAGAGCATCGGCGAGGATCGTGGATTGGCCGGTTCGCAGATCCCACGCGATCACCGCATCGGCGGTGCCGATGAACACGACGCCCGCTTCCTGAGCGTGAACCACCGCTCGGACTTTGCCCTGCACGAGCGACTTCGGTTTCGGGGCTTGCGGCTCGGGACTCCCCCCGGTCGCAGTGGCGTACGCCGCGTCGCGGCGGAAGTTCGGGGACCATTCGCGCGTCGAACCTCCGAAGAGCGGGTCGATCCGCGCGTTCACCCGGCCGGCCCCGCCGGCGCGGAGATGCTCGGCGAACAAGAGCCGCACGCGATCCCGGAGATCGGCGCGGCGCTCGTCGGTTAACAGTTCCGACACGCTCAATGCGTAGTTGAAGATCCGTCCCGCATCGGCGTACGCGGGTGGGCCGTAGCGCCGCTCCGCTTCATCGAGCAGCTCGTCGAAACGAGCGAGTTCGCCGGTGACAAGGGCGTCGTCGATCAGACGCTGTCCGCAAGGGATCGCGCCGGAGAGTTCGCCGGCCCACCCGGCCGAGTAATAGCCGTTGGCCGTGGCGGAATTGCCGAGCTTGGCGCGGATCAAATCCCCGGCCTGCAAATGCTCCCATCGATCCGCCAACTTGCCCGCGGCGCGGCGGTACGAAACGTCCGCCCGGGCTTCGTCGCCGAGGCGACGCAGGAGATCGCCCGCTTTCACATCTTCGCCGGCGCGCTCGTAGAGCCGCACCGCTTCGTCGAAGTCGCCGGCTTGTTCGAAGACCGCGGCCGCGCCGACCGGGTCGTTCAACCGGTCGCGCAGCAGCAGGGCCGCGTCGCGGTAGCGGCCACCGGTTTTGAGGACGTTCGCGGCACCGCGGAGATCGCGGAGCAACACACCGAGCAAGTACGCGGCCCGGCGGTAGTCGCCGCGCTTCACCGCTTCCTCGGCCAATCGGCGGTACTCGGTTTGGAGTTTGAACCAAACATCGCCGCCGCCGAGCCAGGCCGAACCGGCGCCGGAGCCGCGGAAGAGTTCGGCGAATGAGTAGCCGATGTTCCGCTCCGAGAGGTTCGTTTCACCCGACACCCGACCTGGCTGATTCGGGTCAGCCACGGCGATGGGGGCCCGCTTCAGCGCCTGTTCCGCATCGCCCGATTGCAACTGCCGGAGCAACTCGCGCAGGGCGGCCTCCTGTTGGCCAATGATCTTCTCGCTGAGGCGCGGGACCGACTCCACGGCCCGACGGGCGAGGTTTGCGCCGGCCCGCGCCAGGCCACCGAGGCCCATGTTCTGCCCGAGCCACGCCATCGCCTTGGCAGCGGCGAGCGCGGCCCGACCCGCAATCCGTTTGCCGAGCGACGACGAGGGCGGGCGGGCGTCCTCCGCCATCGGGCCGGAAGTGGGCAGCGGATCGTGACCCTCCGGTTCGCCCGCGCCGAGGATTTCGAGCACGGCCGCGGGTGGCGAGGGCCGCTCGATCAACCGCAGTGCAACCGGGCTGGCCGGCAGCGTCGGGAAGGGCTCCCATGCATCGGTCCCCCGTTGTGGCAAGCGCAGCCAACTCCCGACCGGGATCGGGGACTGCGGGTCGAAGGCGAAGCAGCCCGAGGCCAAGTGGACGACCCCGCCGCCGCGGGTCAGGCCGGGGAATTCATCCGGCAGGATCGCCGGCGAAAGTTGGCCATCGACGGGAATGAAGTAGTCCTCGGCGACCCGGCGCAGGCGGATGGCGCCGGGGAGCGATGGACCGGCGGCTTCAATCAACAGGCCACCGCGGATGCGGAACAACCGGGGAGCCGCACCGAGGGAAGCGATGGCTTCGCCGAGGCGGTGCGCTTCGCCGTCGGGCAACAGGAAGGCGTCCGCGGTCGATGCGGACGACTCCGCGCGGACGACGGTGACGGGGCTGTTCACGGCGACCTCCAGTCGGGCCGGATGGCCAGCGCGATGGCTTTGTCGGCGCCGGGAGTCGGCGCCCCGCCGATCAAGTCGGGGGAGCCCCAGAAGCCGCCGGCGGGCGTCCACGCCGCGATTTTATCGCGGCGGACGAGGAACACGACGAGGACATCGTCCGCGGAGTTCAGCAGCAGCAGTTGGCCGAAGCGGTCGAAGATCACGCGGTAGGTACTTTCCGGCGTACCGGCGAGGACTTGGAATCGGGTGGAATCATACAAGCTCGGCAGAGCATCGGACTGCGGCGTCCGCAAAGTTGGGCGGGCATTCTTTTGGTTGGTGAATCCGTGCCAAAGCCCTTCTTGGCCGATGCCGATCCTGTGCTGGTAGCTACCGACGCGGATCTCTAATTGGAAGGGGCCGACTTCGCAGTCGGCCGCGAATTGCCCGTGCAGTGCGGCGTGCGTGAACTTCTCGATGACGTGTGGCAAGCGATCTGTCCCCGCAAGGGCCACTTCCCGCTTGCTCCGCAGCCACGCCAGCTTGCGCCCGTCGTGAGACAGGGGAAAGAGCTTGGGATTCCCATGCAGCGGCACGACCCCGAGCGCAGTGGGATCGGGACCGCGGTAGAGGCGGAGTTCGGTCACATGGCCTTTAGTGATCGCCATCGCGAGAACTTCGCCAGCGAGTTGGGCTTGGGAAACCATTGCACCCGCGAGCAGCGGTTTGCCGTCTTCGTTCGGGGTCAGGACAGTCCACGGCTCCGCGGGAGGAGCGATCAGTCGGAATGAGTTGTCTTTCAAATTCAAAGTGGAAACGAGTTCGTCACGCATCTTCCAAGTGCCGGTTTCGATAACCAGTGGCTTCGGGCCGGCCCGGCTGTGCCAGCTTCGCAGCATGGCTTCGGTTGAGCGGGTGCTATCGAAGAACGACGTGTAATCTAAAGGGGTCGCAAAATCAATCGCGGCTATCGAGTCAAGCTTTCTTCGCGTGACAACACAATGGAGTTCCGGGAAAGTCGCCCAATCGTCGAGGGCATCAAGCCCAAAGTATAAAGTGCGCACGATTCGGGTGGTCAGATCGTAGTGCGCTGCGACGTGACAACGCTGTGCGCCGTCCGGCGCAGTCCCGCACAGGACAACTCCGCCGTTCACGGGGAGAATGCACACGACATTTTTCAGCACCACGCCGTTGTGCAAGGCCCGCGATCAACAGCACCAGAGTGGCCGAGCCGTGCGTCGTCAGATTGTCGGCCACGAAGATCCAACCCGCCGACGGATCGGTCGCGATGGTCCGCTCGATGTGCGCGGCGAAGTCGGCCTCGCCGCGGGTCTGCTGCACCGTCGGAGCGATC
>JANOSQ010000857.1:0-2801 GCA_031415915.1 Fimbriiglobus sp.
CAAACGCGCGGCAGACGCAACCCACGCGATTCGAGCAGCAAGCCGATACGTTTCTGGATCGACTCATTCACCAAATGTCTGAAATTCCAACTCAGGATGGAATCCACCGAGTAAACCGCGGAAATTGCAATGTGCAACGCATCCGTTTGTGCCTTTCGCGGCAGCAATCCTTTTGCCAAGAACGATTCCGCTACCACTTTGGCTCGCCGGCGTCGAGAGAAGGATGGGATATGGAGCAATGGCCAATTGGCGTTTTGCGATTTCCACCGCATCCCCCTCTGCGATTTCATCCAAAACTGCCGACGACACCACGCACTGAAAATCGGTACGCCGCAGCTCCCACCATCTTCGGCTCACATCTTGGCGTTGCGCCGTGATTTCATCGCGGCTCGGCTCAGCCACCAAGTAGCTCACGAACGACGTTTCCAAGTACACCGTCTCCAAAATTATACCCCCACCAACTCCCCGGCGCCCATGTAGACCGAATCGAACTCGGCCAAACTCGGTTGGATCGTCGCCGGCCATTCGATCGCGTCCGCCACCGCGTCCTGCGTTTTCAAGCCGTTGCCGGTGATGCAGATGACGATCTCCTCGCCGCGCGGGATGCGGCCCGATTCGATCAGCTTCCGCGCCACGGCCAGCGTCGCCCCGCCGGCCGTCTCGGCGAAAATCCCTTCGGTGCGGGCCAGCAGCAGCATGCACTCGGTGATCTCCTCGTCCGAGGCGTCGTCGGCCCAACCGCCGGTGCCCTTGATCAACTTCGAGGAATACATCCCGTCGGCCGGGTCGCCGATGGCCAAGCTCTTGCAGATCGTGTTCGGCCGGCGGATCGGCTTGGGCCGCTCGCGGTTGCTCTTCACACAATCGCTGATCGGGTTGCAGCCCGTCGCTTGGGCGCCGTACATCTTCGTCGTCACCGGGCCGTCGATCAACCCGGTGATGGTGAGTTCGGTGAAGGCCTTGTGGATTTTGCCGACCAGCGACCCGCCCGCCATCGGCACAACGACGTGCTGCGGCAGGCGCCAGCCGAGGTCCTCGGCGATTTCGTAGCCCATCGTCTTCGATCCTTCGGCGTAGTATGGCCGGAGGTTGATGTTCACGAAGCCCCAGTTGTTCTGGCCGTCGGCGTTGTACTTCATGGCCACTTGGGTGCAGAGGCGGTTGACCTCGTCGTAGGTGCCGTTCACAGCGATGACCTTGGCCCCGAAGATACTGGTGCCGAGGATCTTGGCTTTCTCCAAATCGGCGGGGATGAAGATGTACGCGTCCAAGCCGGCCTGCGCGGCATTGGCCGCGACGCTGTTGGCGAGGTTGCCGGTGCTGGCGCAGCCGACGGTTTTGAAGCCGAACTCGCGGGCTTTGCTCAGCGCCACCGAAACGACGCGATCCTTGAACGAGAGCGTCGGGAAGTTGACGGCGTCGTTCTTGATCCAGAGATTCTCGACGCCGAGTTCATCGGCCAAGCGGTCGGCTTTGATCAGCGGCGTGCCCCCGACTTGGGGGCCGACGGTCGGTTCGCCTTCGAGGGGGAGGAATTCGCGGTAGCGCCACATGTTCCGCTTGCGCGATTCGATCTTCGAGCGAGAGACCGCCTTGCGGATGCCCTCGTAGTCGTAGACGACCTCAAGGGGGCCGAAGTCGTCGGTACAGAAGTTGAGGGCTTGTTTCGCGTAGAGTTTGCCGCAGACCTTGCACTGCAAACCCGTGGAGAAATCCGACACGGAGGCACCCGGATGGGGGAGAGCGCCGGAGGGCGCGGGCTTCCGGTGAGTTCTCGAACGATCCAGAGTACGCGGTGAGATAAGAAATCGGATGGGGCCGCAGCCACCGGCAGTAAACCGGAAACGCGGAACTGTCCGGTATCTTATCTGCCCCGAATTCGGCGAGCCGACCGGCGTGAGCCGGCGGAGCTTTCATCGAGCAGGAGGTGGCACCAGCACCGAGGGAGGAAATCGTGCGATTCCGCCGCCGGCCGGTTGCTGTGGCATCGTCGGGCCTGAACCCTCCGCCACTCTGGATAAGATACTCACCTAAAGCAAGTGTAACGCGCCGCGGCGGGTTGGCAACGGCGGGGTGAGGGAATTTGCGGGACTGGGAGCTTGGGAGGTAGAAAAGGGGGACGTGCGATGACGGAAGAGGAATGGCTTATTGAGAGCGATCCTTTCAAACTCATCGGAGCTTGCAAAGTCAGTCAGCGGAAAGGAAAGTTGTTCGTTGTGGGGTGCTGTTTGCAACACAAGTCCGTGATAGGGAACCGGCTCAACCGAAAGGCAATTTACGCGGTGGAGAAGTATGCAGATGGCCAAATAGAGTACGATGAACTCAGAGCCAACTTTGGCTCCGGAAAAATGGGATATCGAATTGCGACAGCTTGCAGCATTGAATGTCCGATACCGATGTTCGTAATTCTCGGAAGTTGCATGACCGATGATTTGAAGTATGAGCAAATCATTGAGTGCCAATTGATCCGCGACATCTTCGGCAATCCCTTCCGTCCAGTCGTCGCCGACCCCGCAGGGCTCACACCCACCGTCGTCGGGATCGCGTCGGCCATCTACGCCGACCGAGTCTTCGATCGCATGCCGATCCTCGCCGATGCGCTGGAGGAAGCCGGCTGCACGAACGCGGATGTCCTGCTCCACTGCCGCGGCGCCGGCCCGCATGTTCGGGGATGTTGGGTCGTCGATTTGGTGCTGGGGAAGGAATGACCAACCGCAAACGCATTCTTCCGGCCTGAAAGGCCGGTTCTGTTAGCCCAGGCCGGAGTCTTCGGAGGCCTGGGTACCCATGATCGCCAGGAT
>JANOSQ010000858.1:0-2115 GCA_031415915.1 Fimbriiglobus sp.
CGGCGGGCCGCATCGCCAACTGGCTGGCGCAGACCACGCCGGACATCCAAGCGGCCATCGACTACATCGAAGCGCACCGGCCGGAGGTCGAAGCGGAGTACCGCAAGATCGTCGAGCGCGCCGAGCGGGGCAACCCGCCGGAACTCGAAGCGCTCATCAACGCCCGACGCCCGATGGTGCAAGCGAAGATGGCGGAGATCCTCCGAAAGGCGCGGGAGCGGAAAGCGGGCGGTAACTCCGAAAGCATGATGATGTACGCACCTCCGGATCTGCCACACGGCTGAACCAATACGTTCAATCGCACAGGTGTACCGATGGACTTCAAGCGTGTAGATCTGCTGATCGACTCACTCCGAAACTCGATCTTGTTTTCAAGCGGCTTTCCGCGACGCAGACGGTTCACTCACGCGGAATGGGCCTTACTTGGCGAGGATGGTCATCGCCAATCACATGAGCCAGGCCTCAGTGCCATCGGCCTTGCAAAGAATGCTTGGGAACTAGCGGATGTGGTGAGGCAACTCGGCGAACTGGAGCAACCAGCTTCGGTGAAGCTCTTGGCCGAACTCTGGGCGGACTGCGCACTTCAGCCAGTCCGCAACGCAGCGGGGCACTCGCTTCGCACGCTTGGTACCACGGAATCGCGCAAGGCGCTGGTCGAACTCATCGAAGATTGCGATTCCCTCTCGGTCTACTTGGCGGTTGCCGCCGGTTTCGACGAAGACCCGCCGAGGGCTTTCGACCGATTCACGCATTACTTTGAACCGACACGCCTCGCTCAACGGGGCGGGGCCGTGATCCCGCACGCGGTCCTCGCCTCGTTCGCTCCCAGCTCGTTTGCCATTGGGGTCACTGGTGAACTGACGCCGCAATGGTCGGATTCGAAGTCGCCTGTGCTGCTTCGGAACGACCCGCGTTGGGTCAATCTCTGCGTCGCGCTGCGGCACGACAAGCAACTCGGAAGAGTTGCTCGCAATGTGCTGAGGTTCGCCGCCGTAGACCTCGTCGCTCCTGCGTTGCAAAAGGCCCTACTCCGAGAAGGTCCCCGCATTGTCCACCCAGTGAGCAAATCGACCGGAGACCTTTTCTCGCGATATTGCCGTGGCGAACGCGAAGCCGTCTGGAAAGAGTTGCGATCCCACGCCGCCCTCGGAGGCGACTTGCTCGAAGAGGCTCGGGCGGTCGCCTCTGAAACGATGAAACGGGTGGCGCGGGGCGCGGAGCTTGTGAGTCAGCGGCTCGCGGCCCGTGGATGGCAACCGCTCTACGGCGAGTTGCGGAGGAAGCCACGCGCCGATGACCGGGATTTGATGCGGAGGATTGAAGAGGCGACTGGTTCGCCTCTCCCGGTGAGCTTGCGCGCCTTCTGGGAAGTGGTTGGCGGCATCAATTTCGTTTGGAACTACCAAAACGGCGATGCTCCCGAGCTCGGGGTAGACCTGCCGATGGATGAGATGGATCCGCTTTGCGTAAACTCCCCCGATGAGGTCTCGTATCTTTTTGAAGAATGGAAAGAGCAGCGGTCCGGCGTTGATCCCGAGTTTGCGGATCCGTTCAACTTAGACTTGGCACCGGACTATTTCCACAAAGCCAATATCAGCGGCGGCGACCCATACGGGGTCGAACTCCCCTTCCTCGGAGTCGACCCCATTTTCTCGGAAGAAGCCCATGGGCTCCCATTCGTTGACTATCTGCGGCTCAGCTTCCGATGGGGAGCATTCCCGCGGCTTGAACGCCATGCCGATCGGCCGGATGTACGCGAGTTTGTGGTACTGATGACACAAGACCTCGAACTCTTTTGACTCGATCCCATGTTTGCCTCACTCCGCCACCACCGGGTTGCGTAGGATCCCGATGCCCGCGATCTCCACTTCCACCACGTCGCCCGCTTTCAGCAGCACCGGCGTCGGCTTGCGCGAGATGCCCACGCCCGGCGGGGTGCCGGTGAAAATCAGGTCGCCCGGTTCCAGCGTATAGACCTGCGTGATGAACGCCAGCATCGCCGGCACGCCGAAGATGAATTCCTTCGTGCTGCTGTTTTGCATCGTCGTCCCGTTCAGCCGCAGCTGAATCTGGAGATTGTGCGGGTCGAGTCCCTCGTCCGGCGTCACGATGACC
>JANOSQ010000859.1:0-1588 GCA_031415915.1 Fimbriiglobus sp.
CCGGCGTGCGGCCGCGGATGAAAAGGAGTTGGTCATCTTGGGCGATCATTGCTCGAAGATGGAACGCCGGGCGGAGTTGGCCGAGCGCGAACTCGTGAAGTTGAAGTTGCTCCAACACCTCAGCACGCGCATCGGCACGAAACTGACGGCGGTCATCACGGGCGTCGCGGACTACGGCTTCTTCGCGCAAGCCGAGGAGTTTCCGGCCGAGGGGTTGGTCCACGTGGCGTCGATGAAGGACGACCACTACCGGTACGATGAATCGTCGCGGAGTTTGTTCGGCGGCCGGACGAAGCAACGGTACCGACTGGGCGACCGCGTGATTGTGGAGGTCGCCCGCGTCGATTTGCAAAAGCGAATGCTCGATCTGCGCGTGATCGGCAAACCCCCGGCGACGCCGAAGGAGGATGCGGTCGTGGAGAAACGCAAGCCGATTCGCAAGGCGAAGAAGGTGGATGAACCCGTGAAGAAAAAGAAGAAGCGGAAGTAGATTTGTTGGAGTTCAACCTTTAGGCCGTGTTGATTGAAGACCGACCCATAATCGTTCTTATTTCAGCCAGAGCGTGATCGCGGCGAATAGCACCATCCCCAAGAAGTTCCGCGAGGTCTTCTCGTACCGCGTCGCCACCCGCCGGAACTGCTTCAACCGGTTGATGCACCGCTCGACCTTGTTCCGCTCCTTGTACACCACTTCGTCGTACTCCCGCGGCGCCTTCCGGTTCGACCGCGGCGGGATCACCACCTCGGCCCCGCGGTCCTCGATCGCCTCCGCGAACGCATCGCTGTCGTAGCCCTTGTCGCCCAACACCGCCTCGGGCTTGTGGTTCCCGAGCAAGGTCTCGGCGTGCGTGATGTCCGCATCCTGGCCCGGACTCAGGTGGATTTCCAGCGGCAAACCCAGCGATTCCACGCTCAGGTGGAGCTTCGTCCCGAACCCGCCCCGCGACCGACCCAAATCCTGGTCGTCCTCCCCGCCGTTCATCCCGGCGGCGTGGTGGTGCGCCCGGATCACCGTCGAGTCGATCATCAACCATTCGAGATCGGGGTCGCGCACGGCCTCGAACACCCGCCTCCAGACGCCCTTCTTGCACCACGCGTTGAAACGGTGATACACCGTGTCCCACTTGCCAAATCTCTCCGGCAAATCCCGCCACGGAACCCCGGTCTTCGCGATGTACCAGATGGCATTGACGAACCCGCGATTGTCCTCGGCCACCCCGCCGTGGCCCCCGGGACGACCCGGAAGCTAACCTTCGATCCGATCCCATTGGTCCTGCGGAATCTCGTGGCGACGCATCCTGCTCCCCCGGTTTGCCCAGTATCCAGACGGGGCTTTACCAGAGTTCGCAAGTTCAATCAACACGGCCTAGTGAGCGCAAGTGTTGTTCGAGAATCGAAGTCGACTGTATTTGGTCCCGTCACGTCGCAATTTGCTCCTTCGGGGTGTCGGCTCGGCGGCTGAGCCAAGTCTGCAGATCCGCGACGGGGTACAAGACCGTTTGGCGTTTGCCGCTCCCCACACGGACGCAGGGGACATGGCCGTCTTTTGTCAATTGCCACAAGTGGCGCGGGGAGATTCCGAGGGCGA
>JANOSQ010000860.1:0-7200 GCA_031415915.1 Fimbriiglobus sp.
TAATCGTGGATGGGGTGCATTGGGGACCTCTTCGAGACGCACGCGTCCGGCTCGGATCCCGACCGATCAACAGCGCAGCGTGATCAAACTGATTTCCGGCGGGCAATTGTACCGCACGGGAACCCCGGTGACACCGAGGCCGCGGGAAACGTAGACCTGCGTCGCGGGGGCGTCCACCAGGCCGTGGGCGTACTTCATCCCGTAGCGGGATGGCACGAACGGGTTCGTCAGCCCCTTCATGCTGAGTTGGCCGCCGTGGGTGTGGCCACTGAGCATGAGCCCGACGCGGCGGTCGAGCATCGTCTCGGCGACGTCCGGATTGTGGCTGAGCAACACGCAGGCATCGGTGGGTTTGGTATCCGCCAGCGCTTCACCTACGTCGGTGCGGCCGCACCAGAGGTCGTCCACCCCGGCCACGCGGAGGCGGTCGTGGCCGCGTTTCAGCCAGACGCCGCGGTTCGTCAATTCTTCGATCCCGGCGCGGGCCATCGCCGATTTCGTCGCCGTCTCACCGTGCCAGTAATCGTGGTTGCCGAGGACGCCGTAAACGCCGAGCGGGGCGCGCAGCGAAGCGAGCACGTCGAAGCAGGGGTCGATGAATTTCCCGTCGCGCAGGCAATAGTCGCCGCCGAGTAGGATGAGATCGGGTTGGAGGGTTAATGCGGTGCGGACGAACGCGGTCACTTGATTGAGGGAAACGTACGGCCCGTAGTGGATGTCGGTCAGAAAGGCGACCGTGGTTCCGTCGAACGAGCGGGGCAGGTTCGGCAGGGCGATCTCCCGGCGTTCGATGCGGACGGCGCCGGTCTCGGCGAAGCCGTAGGCGAGCGCCGCGACCGGCGAGCTCGTGGCGATCAGTCTGAGGAAGTTCCGCCGATTCATCGCACGCTCCGCGTGGTGCCCGCGCTCCGACACCCGAATGCTACCCACGGGGCGGAAAGGGAGCGAGGGCAAAGCGCGCCATCGCGACGCGGGGCGACGACAACCCGGACACCGGCGAGCGGCGTGTAAACAATCGGATTGCGAATCGGCCCGCGCCGAGAGAATTGCGGCGGGGGTAGAATCGGGCAGGGGCGACGCGACCTTTTCTCCCGCAACTATTTCGCCGGCGATCCGTAGAACTCCGCCGTCGGTGGGCACTACCACTTTGAACCGACCTGCGAGGCGGCCGTGACCCCGCGATCCATCCAGTACATCCTGCGTTCCCTCGCCTCACCGTCGAGGGGGATAAGGAAGTTCTCGATTGGGCGGCCACGGAAGTGAAATCGCTGTTCATGAACTGATCAGAGCCCGAGCGCCAGCGAGGTTCTTACCACTCGCTGGCGCTCGGGCTCTGACTCTTTGCTCACTTCGGAATCGTCGGCTCGAAATCCAAATTCTTCACCAAGAACGCCCACAGGTCGGCCGCTTCCTCGATGATCTTCGTCGTCGGCTTGCCGGCGCCGTGGCCGGCTTTCGTTTCGATCCGCGCCAGCACCGGCGCACTGCCGCTGTGCATCTCTTGCAGCTTCGCCGTGAATTTGAAGCTGTGCCCCGGCACAACGCGGTCGTCGGTGTCGGCAGTCGTCACCAGCGTCGGCGGGTAGGCGGTGCCGGCCTTCAGCGCGTGGTACGGGCTGTACTTGTATTGAGCCGCGAAGTCCTCTTTGTTGGCGCTGTCGCCGTAATCGTCGACCCAGAAGCGCCCGGCCGTGAAGCGCTGGAAGCGCAGCATATCCATCACCCCCACGGCCGGGAGGCAGGCGCCGAACAGGTCGGGGCGCTGAGCCATGCAGGCCCCGACGAGCAGGCCGCCGTTGCTGCCGCCTTGGATGCCGATCTTCTTCGCGCTGGTGTACTTCTCGGCGATCAGGAATTCCGCGGCCGCGATGAAGTCATCGAAGACGTTCTGCTTCTGCAACTTCGTCCCGGCCTTGTGCCACTCTTCACCGTACTCGCCGCCGCCGCGGAGGTTGGCCACCGCGAGGACGCCGCCCATTTCCATCCACTGGATGCGCGACACGCTGAAACCGGGGGTGAGGGAGATGTTGAAACCGCCGTAACCGTAGAGCAGCGTCGGGTTCTTGCCGTCGAGTTTCAGCCCCTTCTTGTGGGCGACGAACATCGGGATCTTCGTGCCGTCTTTGCTGGCGTAGAAGTGCTGCTTCACCTCGTAGTCTTCCGGCTTGAACTTCACCTTGGCTTGGCGAAGCAGTTTGCTAACGCCGGTGATGACATCGTAACGGTAGGTCGCGGCGGGGGTGTTGAAGCTGCTGTAGGTGTAGAAGGTCTCGGTGTCGGTGCGTTTGCCGCCGAACCCGGATGCCGTACCGATGCCGGGCAGCTCCACCTCGCGGATGAGCTTGCCGTCGGTGCCGAAGACTTTCACCACGCTGCGGGCGTCTTGCATGTAGCTGCACACGAACGTACCCGATAGGAAGCTGACGCCGCCGAGGGTCTCTTTGGCTTCCGCGACGATCGTCTTCCAGTTCGCCTTCTCCGGCTTGCGGATGTCGATGGCGATGACGCTCCCTTTGGGCGAGCCGGTCTCGGTTTGGAAGTAGAAGATCGGGCCATCGTTGCCGACGAGGTTGAATTTGTTGTCGTGGTTCGACACCAGTTCGGTGATGAGCCCGTACGGTTCGTTGAGGTCCTTGTAAGCGACGCGATTTTTCCGGCTCGTGGTGCCGTCGCTCAGGCTGATCACCAAGTAGCGGCCGTCTTCGGTGACATCGCCGGAGATCGTCCACTTCGGATGATCGGGCCGTTCGTAAACGAGGACATCCTCGGATTGGGGCGTGCCGAGGCGGTGGTAGTAAAGCTTCTGGTTCTCGTTGGTCGCTTGGAACTTGGCGTCGCCGGTCGGTTCTGCGAACCGGCTGTAGAAGAAGCCCCGGCTGTCGGCCGTCCACGAGGCGCCGCTGAACTTCACCCACTTGAGTTCGTCGCCGAGCGTCTTGCCGGTGGCGATGTCGAGGACCTTCCACGTGTTCCAATCGCTGCCCGCTTCGGCCAATCCGTACGCGGAATACTTGCCGCACTCGGACGGCACGAACCCGGCGAGGGCGACGGTGCCGTCTTTGCTGAGCTTGTTGGGGTCGAGCAGCATCCGCGGTTCGGCGTCGAGCGAATCTTGGATGTAGAGGACGCTCTGATTCTGGAGGCCGTCGTTCTTGCTGAAGAGGTACTTGCCACCGCCGATCTTCGTGGGCGCCGAGATTTTCTCGTAGTTGTACAGGTCGGTGATCCGCTTCTTGATGGCGTCGCGCTGCGGGATGGTCGCCAAATACTCCTGCGTCACCTTGTTCTGGGCTTCGACCCACGCCGCCACTTCCGTCGATTTCCGCACGTCGTCTTCGAGCCAGCGGTACGGGTCGGCCACTTTGGTGCCGTGGTAGTCATCGACTTGATCGACTTTGCGCGTCTCCGGATACTTCAACTTCTTGTCCTCGGCGGAGACGGCGGTCGTCAGCGCCAGCAGCAGCGCGACGGCGAATCGGGAGCGGGGCATACGGCGGACTCCGGGTGGGGTGGCGGATCGGAATGGTATTCTAGCTAAACCGCCGACTGCTCCGGATGCGTGAGCGACGGACGGCACGGTGAGGAATTCGGCTTTGCGAAATGGGATTGGTCCGTCGCTCACGCATCCGGCTCGTGTTGAGCAATCTTTATCCTCGCGGGTGCGCATACCGTTGCTCAACAGCTTCGACGACCCGATTCGTCGAGCGCCGGAGCATCCCCAACACCGTCCAGCCGCTGACCATCCCGAGGACATAGGCGATCCCGGCGATCATGGCCAAACTGGAGGTCGCTTGCCACTCGGCGAAGCGGATCGTCGTCGGCTCCTGGTTGAAATAGGCGAATAGGGCGACCGCGGCCGTAAAGACCACCATGAACAGCAGGCAAAAGGCTCGCATCGAATATCTCTCGGGTTGGGGGTTTCGGCCGGGGCTGAATGTGCAATGGCCGTGCCAACATCGGGGAAGATGGCACTCCGTTTGCTCATGTTTGGGGAAACGATCTTCCGCGGAGATTCACCGATGCAAACCGCCCGTCAACTCGCCGATGTCGTCCAAGCCGCCCGCCGCGAGGCTTGGGAGAAGAACGATCCGACCTCCGTGATCGTGGCGACCGAAAAGCTCGGAGCCACCGATCTGCATGTGGTTCATCGAGTCGTCTCCGAAGCGGGTTACACCGGGGGCGAGCTGACGGCGATGTCCGACCACGTCAGCCAACTTTTGGTCGGCAAGGTTCAAGCGCTCGACGATAGCATGCCCGCGACCGGTGGCGATTGAATCAGCTCATCGCCGTGTTCGGCTGCGTCGCGGTGCCCCATTCGTGGCCCTGCGCCGCGGCCGCTTGGAGTTTGATCTTCACTTCGCGGTAATCGCCGACAACGATCCGCCGGGTTCCATCCGGCAGCGATAGAACCGCGGTGTCCGGCCGTTCGCCCGCGGTCACCGCCGTTTGCGGGTCGGCCGCGACCACGATGACCACGCCGATCTGCTCGGCATCTTCGAATTGGATCTGCGCCATGGGGTGTCCTCGGTGAGTGGCGAACGGGAACGCAAGTTCGGTACCGAGGGCCGGTGCGGCTACCGGCAGTCGGCTACTTCTTCCCCGGCTTCACGCGGATCAACCCGGCGTCGAGGAACTGCCCGCCCGCCGTCTGTTTGCAGTGGATCGCCATCGTGTTGACATCTGCCTTGAGCGACTTGCGCGCCTCCGCAGAGATCGGCACCTCGACGTAGTCGGTCGTGTGGCCCGTCACCTTCGCCGCGAGTTCGCCGTTGAGGTAAATCTCCGCGTCTTCATCGTGGAAGATGCGCAGCAGCACTTCTCCCTCGGGGTCGGCCACCAGTTCGAACTTCTTGCGAATCCAAATGTCCGGGGTCTTCCACTCGGTGCGGACGGTCGTGTTCGGTGTGATCTTCGTGCCGAATCCGCCTTCGCCTTCCGTCCACTTGGCCGCGTCGAAGTCGGGCTTCTCCCAACCGTCCGCCGGCTTTGCGGTGGTGTACCTCCACTTCCGCGCCGTCTCCTTCGAGGTCGGCACGAACCCGACATACTCCGGCGGCGGACCGAATAGCGCCTTGTGCCACTTCGCCGTCTCGGCCACATCGAACTTGATGATCTCGCGGTCGTAGGTCATCAGTCCGTTGACTTCGACCTCCACGTCGGTGGTTTGCGTGTAGATCGCGGCCGACAAGCCTTTCCCGATCAACGGGTGCAGCCGGAGCATCAGCCGGTGGTAATTCGTCCGGAGGTCCTCGGTCGTTTTGAAGTTCTGGTAGCCCCAGTTGTCTTTGTCCTTCCAAAGGTGGTCCTTCAGCGGCAACCCCAGCCCGCCGAACTCGCCGAGGACGCTGATGCGATCTTTCATCGCCGGGAACATGCCGGGGCCGGGGTAGTTGTGCATGTCCTTCATGTCGCCGTAGCCGCGATCGGTCCAACCGCTCGGCCCGTTGACCAGTCGCGTCGGGTCGTATTCCTTCACCCACTTCAGGATTTCGTTGGTGTCGTGCTGACCCCAACCTTCGTTGAAGGGCACCCACACCACGATGCACGCGAAGCCGCGCAGGTGGTCGATCATCGCCTTCAACTCGGCGCGGAACTGCTTCTTCTCCACGGCGCCGAATACGGCGTCCTCCTTCCAGTTGGGCTGGACGAATTGCTTCGGATCGAGGAACCCGCTCGGCATGTCTTGCCAGACGAGCAGGCCGAGTTCGTCGCAGTGGCGGTAGAAGCGCGCCGGCTCGACCTTGATGTGCTTGCGGAGCATGTTGAAGCCGAGCTTCTTCAGGACTTCGAGGTCGTACTTCATCGCCGCATCCGACGGCGGCGTGAGCAATCCGTCCGGCCACCAACCTTGGTCGAGAGGCCCGACTTGGAAGACGGGCTTGCCGTTGAGCATCATCCGCGGGATGCCTTTGTTGTCCTTGCCGACGGCGATGGTGCGCATGGCGAAGTAGCTGGTTACGGAATCGGCAAAGTTGCCATCGTGGATCAGGGTGATTCGGATTTCGTAAAGGAATGGCGAGTCCGGCGACCAGAACTTCGGGGCCGGAAGCGTCAGCACCAGCGGCGCGCCGACCTCCGCATTCGCGACGACCGGCTTCGCCGTGCCCGAGATGACGATCACCTGGACGAAGTCATCCGGCTTCTTAGTTCCTCGGGTTTCGATTTGGAACGTGACCTTGCCGGTGTCGATGTCCGGAACCGCGACGACGCTCGTGACGCTCGCCACCCGGACCGGCTCCATCCACACCGTCTGCCAGATGCCCGTGACCGGCGTGTACCAAATCCCCTCCGGCTTGATCTTCTGCTTACCGCGCGGCTGCGAACCGGTGTCGGTCGGATCCCAGACCTTCACGATCAGCTCGTTCTTCCCCGCCTTCAACTCGTCGGTGATGTCGAACGAAAACGGATCGGAGCCGCCCTTGTGGGTGCCGAGCTCCTTGCCGTTGACGGAGACGACCGCTTCCCAATCGACGGCGCCGAAGTGCAGCAGCACGCGCCGGCCCTTCCACCCCTCCGGGACTTCGACCGTGCGCCGGTACCAGAGGTTTTGCTCCGGGGTCACCGCTTTGCCGACGCCCGACAGCGCCGACTCGGCGCAGAAGGGCACGAGGATTTCGCCGTCCCACTTCTCGGGCTTCGGGGCGTCTTTCTTGGTGATCGCGTAGTCCCAAAGTCCATTGAGGTTTTGCCAGTCCTTGCGCACCAATTGCGGCCGGGGGTACTCCTGCCACGCGTTGGTCGGCGTGACCTGCTTGCCCCACTTGGTCATCAGCGGGCTGGGAGCGGGCTTCCACTCGGCAGCTTGCGCGGAGGTCCAGTAGGCGAGGACGAACAATGCGGCGATGCGGGGGAGCGACATGGGAGAGTCTCCTATTCCGGTTCCCCCTCTCCGTTTCGGAGAGGGGGTTAGGGGGTGAGGTCTGGCGACACGCCATCGCAAAGCTGAGACCTCACCCCCCGGCCCCCTCTCCGAAACGGAGAGGGGGAGTAAGGCACATATCACGGACCGGCTTTCTTCTTCGCCGCGGGCTTCTTCGGCGCAGGCGCCACCGCCGGCGGAGCCCCCGCCACATACGCATCCCAGCCCTTGCTGATGTTCTCGGCCATCAGCTCCGTCCAGAGCGATTCGATTTGCTCGCGCGAATTCGACACCCGGATCTCGCGTTCCAACGGCGTCTTCCGACCGGGACTGAAGTCGGT